>DATNFQ010000253.1:0-12439 GCA_035606295.1 Patescibacteria group bacterium | reverse complement strand
CTGTTCGGGACGCCGGATGAGATCGTGGCGTCGCTGCAGTCGCGAGTCGATGCGGGCGTGGAGCAGTTCATCCTCCACACGATGACCCCGGACCCGAAGCAGCTCCACGCATGGGTCGACGAGATCATCCCGAACGTGCAGTTCCCGGCCTCCGCCGGCCCGGTCCGGAAGCCGAACCGTAACCGGGTCGCCGTCGCCTCGTGACCCGCCAGGTCGCCCTGATCGGCAAGCCACTCAAGCGGCGGCACTCGCAGGTCATGCACGACGCCGCCTTCGATGCGTGCGGGATCGACGGCCGATACGTCCTTCGCGAGGCGGAGCCTGACGAGGTGGCCGGCATCGTCACGGGCGCGCGCGCCGAAGATTGGCTCGGGCTCGGCGTCACCGCCCCGTACAAGCAGGTCGTTGCGGGGCTCGTCGATGAGGTCGAAGGCGACGCCCAGGTGATCGGCGCCGTCAACAATGTCGTCCGCACCGACGACGGACGGCTGATCGGGTTCAACAGCGACGCGCCAGGGTTCCGGGCCGGTGTGGAACTGGCGATGGGTCGATCGCTCGATGGCGCCAACGTCGTGGTCGCAGGGGCGGGTGGTGCCGCGCATGCCGTCGTCTTCGCCCTGCTAACGGGCGGTGCGAAGCGGGTCACCGTCGGTGCTCGCTCCGTCTACGCCGCGCGAGCGCTTGTCGACCGGTTCGGCGGAGTGGGGAAGGCGGACCGGCTCGTGGCGGGCCTCGGGTCCGACGCGTTCCGCGACGCTGTCGCGACTGTCGACCTCGCGGTCAACGCGACGACGGTCGGGATGGTCGACGCCGGGATGACGATCCCGGTCGAACTCCTTCCGAGCGATGCGACGGTGTTCGACGTCGTCTACGTCCCGCCCGAGACACCGCTGCTCGCGGCGGCCCGTGCGCGCGGGCTCAAGGCCGGGAACGGCTCCGAGATGCTGATCCAGCAGGCGGCCATCGCGTTCGAGCGATGGACCGGCGTGGGCGGCATGGCCGACGTGATGCGCACGGCGGTCTCGCCGCTCCTTGCCGACCCGACCGTGACCGCCTGACTGATGCGCATCGCCGTCGAGAAGCCCGGAGCGATCTACACGGTCGGGCTCAACTACGACGGGCCGGGCGTCGCTCCTCGACCGGATCGCCCGCTGATCTTCGGAAAGGCGGCGTCGTCGATCGCCGGTCCGGGCGATGTCCTCACATGGGATCGCGAACTGACGCCCAACGTCGATGCCGAGTGCGAGCTGGGTGTCGTCGTGGGCCCCGAATCGACCGCCTTCGGCTACACGATCATCAACGACGTCTCGTCGCGCGACCCGTGGCTCGACGGTGACCAGTGGCTGCTCGGCAAGTCGATGCCCGGGTTCTGTCCGGTCGGGCCGTGGGTCGTCACGGCCGACGAGTTCGACCCCACCGACGTCCGCCTCGGCTGCACGATCAACGGCGAGGCGATCCAGGACGGCCGGACCGGCGACATGCGCCACTCGATCACCGAGATCCTGGCGTACATCGGCAAGCACGTCCGGCTCGAGCCAGGCGACCTGATCGCGACCGGGACACCGGCCCGGCTTCCGACGCCGCCCGGTCCGGACCGGCATCTCGAACGTGGCGACGTCGTGACGTGCTGGATCGAGGGCATCGGCGAACTGACCACGACCGTCGCCTGAGCGCGACCCCCTGACCGCGACCCAACGAGGAGGCATGCCATGAAGCCAGCGACGGTGTTCCTGGGCGAGATGACGAACCCGGAGGTCGAGGCCTTCCTGCGCAAGTCGCAGACGGTCATCGTGCCGGTCGGCTCGACGGAGCAGCACGGTCCGCATGGCCCGCTGCTGACCGACGTCCTCGTGCCGAACGAAGTCGCTCGCCGCGCCGCGCCGCAGGTCAACGCCGTCGTCGCGCCGGTCATCAACTACGGGCTGTCGTACCCGCACAAGGGCTTCACCGGCGTCGTCTACCTGCGCATCCCGACGTTCATGTCCCTCATCGAGGACGTCGCGGTCGGGCTGGCGGACATCGGTTTCCGGCGGATCGTGTTCCTCAATGGCCACTACGACAACACGCTGGCGATCGCGTATGCCTGTGCCAACGCGTCCGATCGACTGGCGGACGGCACCGACGCCTTCCCGGTCAACTATTGGGACGGGATGACGGCCGACGAGGCGTCAGAGTTCTTCGGGCCGACGACCGGGCTGCACGCCAACCGCGGCGAGATGTCGGCCGTGATGGCGATCGACCCCGGCCTGTTCGACAAGGACGCCGCGAACGCAGAGATGCCGCCGTTCCCCGATGCGTCGAATCCGGCCGCGGTCCACACGGCGTTCTTCTTCTCGAATCCCGGCTCCGTGTACCGGGCGACCCATTCCGGCACCTGGGGAGATGCGACCGACGCGAGCCCGGAATTCGGCGAGCGCTACCTGCAGGTGGTGACGGCCGCGACGGTCCGCCTGCTGGGCGAGATCGAGAAGACGTTCGAGGCGATGCCGCGGCGCTGACGGTCGATGCGCATCGGGGTCGTCTCGGATACGCACCTCCCGCGGTTCGGGCGATCCCTCCCCCAGGCGCTGACCCGCGGCCTGCAGGACGCCGGCGTCGAGCGGCTGATCCACTGCGGGGACTGGACCGAGCCGTTCGTGGTCGAGCTTCTCGAGGCGATCGCGCCGCTCCACGGGGTGGCGGGTAACAACGACCCACCCGAGCTCGTGGCCCGCTTCGGGTACGCGCCAATCGTCGAGCTCGACGCGGTGCGGATCGGGATCACGCACGGGCACATCGGCCCGACCCACATCTCGACGTCGGAGCGCGCCCGGCTCACGTTCGCCACACAGCCGGATCTGGCGGCGATCTGCTTCGGGCATTCGCACATCCCGTCGGTCACTCGGGCGGCGGGCGGGATCCTCCTCGTGAACCCGGGCTCACCGACGGACAAGCGTCGCCAGGCGCGCTATTCGTGGGCGCTTCTGACGATCGAGGACGGGCGCGTCGAGGCGGAGCTCCAGTCTTTCGAACGTTGAGGTCCCCCGCGAACGCCTCATTTGTATGGTTCGGCTCCTGAAGCGTCGTTTGATCGCCTGCCTGTGGTTCGCACTCGCCCTGACAGCCTGCGGTCTTTCGCCGAGCCCATCGTCGCCGGCCCCCAGCTCATCGGCGAGCGCATCGCCATCGCAGGCCGAAGCCGCAACGTGTAGCGAGCCCTGCCCATCGGCGTCCGCGACAAGCGGAGCATTCAAGCTCGAGCTCGCGTTGCCCAAGGTCGAGTGGAAGAGCGATGAGCCTGTGACCGGCACAGCCATCCTCTCGTACGGCGGGCCTGACCCGACCACGATCTCCGGCTCCGGCACCCTCATCGGCTTCCGGTATACGCAGATCGATGGGTCCCACAAGGTCGAGCCCGTATCGACCGCGGATTGCCGCCGGTATGAGATCGACCCGGCGACGCCGATGAACGCCCCGCTGTCGAAGTCCGGTGCGTTCTCCCCGGAGGACCCCGATTTCGATTTCCTCCGGTCCTTCCTGACGGCCCCGGACGTGCGCCTCCCGGCCGGAATGTGGGATGTGAGTGCACTGGCCCAGTTCACCGAGGGCGACTGCGGTCCGGGTGGACATTCGATGGCGGCGACCATGCGGGTGACCGTCACCGACTGAACGCCGTCAGGCGTCGATCGACATACCCCTACGCATCACGCGATGAACCACGAGGCCATCGTCGAGCTCCACGAGATCCGCTCGTTGGCCCACGGCTATACGGCCTCGATCCGTGATCCCGAGCAGGGCGAGGGGATTGCGACTGGCGGCGGCGACTGCGGCCGGTAGCTGGACCCCGGTGGCGACCACGTTGCGGACCGCGGTATCGAGGGCGATGACCGAGCCGGCGAGCGTGTCGGTCCCGACGACCGTGCATCGCCACCCGTCGACATCGACGGACAGCGAACCGATGCGGCCCCGTCCGTCGCCCGTCCCCGCGAGTGGGACCGCGTCGCTGACGAGCAGCAACCGATCGACGGGCTTGAGCCGGGTGATGAGCTCCCAGAGCGTGGGATGCACGTGGATCCCGTCCGCGATCAGCTCGACGTAGGCATCGTCCTCCAGGAGCGCGGCGACGGCCAAGCCTGGCGAGCGGTGCTCGAAGCCGCTCATCGCGTTGAAGAGATGCGTCGTCGACGAGGCACCGGCGGCGAACGCCTTGCGCGCCTCGTCGACCAGTGCCGCCGAATGCCCGAGCGACACCGCGACGCCCGCACGACTGAGCGCCCCGATCAGGTCGGTCGCGCCGGCGAGCTCGGGTGCCACCGTAAGGAGCCGCAAACCATCTGTCAGCGTCTCGATCGTCTCGGGCGAGACATCTGCCGGGGCTCGGAGCTGCGTCTGATCATGGGCGCCGCGCCTGGCGTCCGCCAGGAACGGTCCCTCGAGGTTGAACCCGAGCGGTTCGGCGCCGTCGACGGGCGCGCTCGGCATCCACGCACGCACGCGCTCGGCGAAGGCGGTCAGGTCGTCGAGCGGCGCCGTGACGGCGGTGGGCAGGAACGAGGTCACGCCGCGACGGAGCAGGGCCCGTGCCATCCCATCGAGGGCGTCCCTGTCGCCCATCGCGTCGTGGCCGCCCCAGCCATGGACATGCACATCGACGAAGCCCGGTGCGATGTAGGCGGCATCCTCCGGGACGCCGGTTGCGTCGACTTCCACGGCCGTGATGAGCCCGTCATCGATCGACACGCGCCCCGGAGCGACGCGGTCATCGAGGACCAGCCGCCCCGTGACCGTATGCGTCGTCAACCGGGGAAGGGGGCGGTGTCGTCGTCCGGCAGCTCGACGTCGAACTGGACGTCGAGGCCGTATCGACCCGCTACGTAGCGCGACTCAGTCGCCTCGATCCGTCGGCCGTATCCGTCGTTGATGACACGCCGCTCGACCAGCAGCGGATCGCCGACTTCGATGCCCAGGAGTCCGGCGTCCTCGGCCGTCGCGGCTGCGGCGGAGATCGTCCCGGTCCCCCGGTAGAGCACGAACCCTGCGCGCCCGAGCGTCTCGTGCAGGGAGCCTGACTCGAGGTCGGCGCCGAGGACGGCGTCCGCCGTCGTCCCGACGAGGACGGTCGATTCAAGCGCGATGGGCTCGTCGTCGCCGAGGCGCAGGCGACGGAGCGAGACGACCGTCTGCCCCTGGCGGATGCCGAGCGTCGCGCCCTCGACGGCGGTCGCCGGTCGGACCGACCTCGTCAACACCCGAGAACTGGGCACACGCCCGGTCCGTCGCATCTCCTGGGAGAACGTCATGAGCCGGTTCGCCCGTCGATGCGGTGGCGGAGCGGTCACGAAGCTGCCGCGACCCGGCTCGCGGCGGATCAGCCCGTCGGCCGCGAGGCGCTCCATGGCGTTGCGAGCCGTCATCCGGCTGACGCCGAATTCGGCACAGAGGTCCGTGTCGGATGGCAGCTTGGCGCCGGGTGGCAATGCCGCGATCCGCTCGCGGAGCGCCTGCTCGATCTGGCGGTACTGCGGCTGGTAGGCGACGTCGGTCATGCGGGCACCGCGGGCGTCCGCCCCTGGCGCGCCCCCGCGCCCGCCGCTTCTGCCCCCTCCGCACCATGGATCGCCGCGCCGATCGCGCCGGCCCAGGTCCCGAGCTCGGCGGTGACGATCTCGACGCCCTCGAGACTCGTGGTGAAGACGTGCCGCCGAACTTCGTCGCGGATCGTGTCGAGCAACAGGTCCGCGGACGCCGCCACACCGCCGCCCAGGACCACCCGCTGTGGCGTGATCGTCGTGATCATGTTGGCGATGCCGACCCCGAGATAACGACCGACCCGTTCGAGTCCGGCGCGAGCGCGCGGGTCACCGGCGCGGGCGCGCTCGATTGCCTCCTCGACGCTCTTCGTCCCGCATGCCTCGGCGATCCGGTCCGCTCGGGCGTAGGCCTCGAGACAACCGCGGTTGCCGCAGCCGCACGTCGGGCCCTCGGGATCGAGCGTCTGGTGACCCATCTCGCCGCCCGTGCCGTCGCGACCCTGATAGATGCGGCCATCGATGGCGATGACCCCGCCGACACCGGTCCCGAGCGTGAAGCCGATCATGGCGCGGGCTCCGCGGCCTGCCCCGAGTCGAAGCTCGGCCAGCCCGAACGCGCGGGCGTCGTTGATCATCGCGGCCGGCAGGCCCAGCGCGTCACCGACGGGACCCGCCACCGGCTTTCCCGCCCAGGCCCCCGGGATGTTCACGAGGAAGCGGGTCGTGCCGGCTGCCGGGTCGTACAGCCCCGGGATGCCGATGCCGACGGTGCCCACCCCCGGGCAGCGGCCGATCGCCTCCGCACCGACCTCGGCGAGCCGTGCCACCACACGATCCGGACCCTGGGCCGCCGGTGTCCCGACCTGGTCTCGGTCGAGCACCCGCCAGTCGTCGCCGTCGTGCTCCACGACGACAGCCTTGATATTCGTCCCGCCGAGATCGAGACCGAGGTGGCGGCTCGGGGCCTCGCGGCCGCTCTCGGCCATCAGGTCTCGCCAGTCACCCGCGCGTAACCGGCCGCCACGAGGACGATCAACAGCCCGAAGAGGATCTGCCGAACGGCCTCGGGGAACCCAAGGGAGAAGAGCAAGGAGGTCGCGACCGTCAGGATCAGCGCGCCGACGATCGTGCCGGTGTAGCCACCTCGGCCGCCGAAGATCGACGTCCCACCGATGACCGCCGCCGCGACCGACGGCAGCAGGTAGGAGTCGGCGAGCGTGACGCTGGCCACATTCGTGAAGCCGGAGATCAAGTAACCGGCGATCGCCGCGAGGACCGCGGAGATCGCGTACAGGACGACCAGCACCTGCCAGGACCGCGCACCCGACAGCCGCGCCGCGATCGGGTTGTCGCCGATCGCGTAGAGCAGCCGGCCGTACCCCGTCCGGCGGAGGCCGATCACGATGATCAACGCCAGCGGAACGAAGACGACGAGACTGACGGGGACGAAGCCGAGCACCGTCGCGGATCCGATCTGGCGGATCTCGGGTGGCACCCCAGACGAGGTCTTGACGGTCAGCAGCTGCCAGGCATTCGATGCCCCGAAGACGACGAGGCCCATGCCCAGGGTCATGATCAGCGGGTGCACGCGGAAGACGCCGCTGCCGATGCCGTTGATGACCCCGATGATCACGGCGATGACGAGCGGCACGATGATCGCGACGGCCAGCCCCTGTTGCTCGAGGAGCGAAGCCGCGACGAAGGCGGACATCGACGCGGTCGCGGCGACGGACAGGTCGATGCCGCCGGTCAGCATCACGATCGTCTGACAGCCGGCCAGGATCGCCAGCGGGATCGCGGCTCGGAGCGTCGATGCGACCCATTCCGTGATGTTCGTCCTCGGATTCAGGCCGATGAAGGCGAGGGCCAGGATTCCCAGGAGGACGAGCAGTGGCACGACGGGCCGGTCGCGGAACGTGCGCATGACGGTCTGCGCGACACTGGTCCGCGGCTCGCTGACTGCTGCCGGTGCGCTGCTCATGCACGCCTCCGTCGCAGCGCCGCGAGGCTACCGAACATGACCACGACGATGAGGATGACGCCCTGCGTCACGGTCGCGAGGTTCGAATTGAGGTTCAGGAAGGTCATGTCCGTGCGGATGAGGGACAGGATCATCACGGCGATGATCGGGCCGACGACGCCGCCCCGACCGCCGGCCAGGCTCACACCCCCGAGCACGACGGCGGCGACGCTGGTCAGCGTGTAGCCGCCCGGGAGCGGCGTCCCGATGCCGGTGTTCGCGGTGACGGCCAGTCCGGCGAGCGCCGAGAACAGCCCGGCGAGCGCGTACGAGATGATCTTCGTGCGCCCGACCGATACGCCGCTTCGGAAGGCCGCGAGCTGGTTGCTGCCGATCGCATACAGCGACAGACCCAGGCGGGAGCGACGCAATGGGATCCAGATGATCGCGATGACGAGCAGGACCAGGACCGCCGGCTTCGGCAGCCATTCCGTAAGGACCGACCCGCTCGCGAGACTCGTCAACCATGTGTCGGCCTGACCACCCGGGACGCTGAGGACGAGCAGCGCACAGCCGGCCCACACGAATGACATGGCGAGCGTGACGATGATGTCTGCCACGCGGGTCACGACGATGAGTGCACCGTTGACCGCGCCGATCAGCAGGCCCAGCAGCAGCACGCCGATCGCGATCGCGACACCGGTCTGGTCGTCGGCCTTGAGCATCGCTGCGGCGGCGACGACGTTCGTGAACGCGATCATCGCCCCGATCGATAGATCGATCCCACCGGAGATCACGACGATCGCCTGGGCGACGGCGGCGAGGACGAGGGCGGCCGCGGAGACGGCAAGTCCCTGGATCCCGGTCGGACCGTAGTTCGGCTGGATGAGTTTGGTGAACACGAGCAGGGCGACGAGGAAGACCAGCAGTCCGAGGATCCACGTATTACGACGAACGGCGCGGCCTGCGGCCTCCATCGCGTCTGGGCTGCCCGAGGTCACCGGCTGCGCGGCCGCGGTCATCGATCGGTCTCGGCGTCAGACCCGGCGCCGGCCTCCACGGGAGGGGGCGGTGGGGGCGAAGACGCAGCCGCCCCCTCGTCCGCCGCATCTTCCTGGCCGCCCTCGCTCGACGCCTCGGCGATGGTCTCCTCGGGAAGTTCGGCGTCCGCTTTGAGGTTGTAGGCGGCGCGCAGGAGGCGCGGCTCATCCGCGTTGCGCGCGTCGAGTTCGGCGACGACCTTCCCGCCGAAGATCACGATGACCCGGTCGCAGACGAGCTGGATCTCCTTCAGCTCCGATGTGTATAGCAGGATCGCTGCACCAGCCTCGGCGAGATCGCGGAGCAGGACGTAGATCTGGTTCTTGGTGCGGATGTCGATGCCGCGGGTGGGGTCGAAGCAGAGCATCGTGTGGACGCCGTCGGTGTCCCAGCGGGCGATCGTCACCTTCTGCTGGTTGCCGCCGGACAGGCGTCGCACCTCGGCGCCGGCCCGCGCGTCGATCTGGAGCATCTCCACGGCCCGGCTGACCTTGCCACGCTCACGCCCGAGGTCGATGGGGCCCCATCGGCGCAGCGTCGCGACGCCGGGTAGCGAGATGTTCTCGCGCACGGACCGCTGCATG
The DNA here is from genome assembly GCA_035606295.1 of Patescibacteria group bacterium. Lineage (GTDB taxonomy): Bacteria > Chloroflexota > Limnocylindria > Limnocylindrales > CSP1-4 > SPCO01. Next base: position 3,344 of record DATNFQ010000253.1, on the reverse strand, counting down.
AGCAGCGCCTCCGCCCGGTCCGCTGCGATGTACACGACGCCGGCACGGATGGCATCTGCGGGATGACGGAAGGTGGCGGTCGAACCGTCGACGAGGACTTCGCCACTACTCGGGCGGATCGCCCCGGCGAGGATGTCGAACAGCTCGTCCTGGCCTTGGCCTTCCAACGCGACGACGCCGAGAACCTCGCCCGGGTAGACCTCGAACGAGACGTCCTCGAGGGCGGTCCCCGACGCGAGGCTCTTGCCGGCGAGGCGCGCGGCCGCGCCCTCGCCCCGGGCGACGGCCTGCCGGGACGCCTCGGTCCGCTCGGGCAGCTCGCCGACCTTGCCGAGCATCAGTTCCACGATCCGTTCCTCGGAGCCCGTCGTCACATCGACGACCCCGACGGTGGCGCCCTCGCGCAGCACCGTCGCACGATCGCAGATCGCCGCTATCTCGATCATCCGGTGGGAGATGAATACGATCGAGCCCTTGCCGCCCCGCTGGCGGCCGATGACGTCGAGCACGCGCTCGGTCAGGTCGGCGGGGAGCGCTGCGGTCATCTCGTCGAGGAGCAGAACGTCAGGCTCGATCGCCAGGGCGCGGGCCAAATCGACGATCCGCAGCGATGCCAGAGGCACCTCCCGGGAGAGCGTGGACAGATCCAGCTGCGGATGCCCGAGCTCGTTCAGCCAGTGGCGGAAGGGTTCGACGGGGGTATCGGTGAGGCGCAGGTTCGACCGAAGGTCGAGGTCCGGGAGCAACGATGGCTCCTGGTAAACGGAGACGAGGCCGAGGCGACGTGCCTCGCGCGGAGAGCTCGCCGTGCTCTCGCGGCCTCGCACCTTGATCCGGCCACGATCCGGGCGGACCGCGCCGGTGAGGATCTTGACGAACGTGCTTTTGCCGGCGCCGTTGGCGCCCATGAGCGCGTGGACCTCGCCGGACCGGACGGCAAGCGACGCATCGCGCAGCGCAACGACGGCCCCGTAGGCCTTCGCGATACCGCCCGCGTCGAGCATGAGCTCAGCCGTCGAGTTCGTCATGTCCTTCTTGATGAGAGCGGGAGGCTGGGTCAGCCTCCCGCTCGGTGATGGATGGGTGGATGCCCGGGTTACTCGCCCGGAGCCTTGCAGGCCAGCATCTGGTCGATCGAGTAGTCGGTCCATCCGTTGATGTACCAGCTCACCGGCCAGAGGTTGTTGAGGCCTTCGACGTCGATCTCCTGGAGCTTTGCCTTCCCTGCGTCGGTGGTGTTGTCGTACGCCTCCGGCGTCGGCAGGAAGATCGCCTTGATCTGCTTATCGGCACCGGTCGAGTCCTTGACGGTCACATCCTTCGAATCGATGGTGTCACCGTTGAGGGCCTTGAGCGCCAGGTTGAGGCCGGCGCCACCGATGGCCGCAGGGTTGTAGACCGCGAGGCCCTTGAGCCCGTCGTAGCCGCCGTTCTTGTTGAGCAGCATCTCGACGAAACCCTTCAGGTCCGCGCCGACGATCGGCACGAACGGCTTGTTCGCAGCCTTGATCGCATCGACGACCTGCTGGTCGATGCCCGACGTCCAGATGCCCTGGAGGTCGTCGTATTTGCCGCTGTTGATGTAGTCCGTGATCAGCTTGGTGCCCTGCGCGGGATCCCAGCCGGTCGGGACGCCATCGTTGTTCGGCAGCAGCTTGATGCCGGGGTTCTCCGCGAGCGCCTTCATGACGCCCTGGTGGCGGTCGTTGTCGGCCGGGTGGCCGGCGAGGCCGCGCATGTAGTAGACGTTGCCCTTGCCGCCGAGCTGCTTGAACAGCCAGCTCGCGCCGACATAGCCGTACGCGACCTGGTCATTCGAGATGTTCAGCGTATTGGGGTCGGTGACGTACGCGTCGAGCGCGACCGTCTTGATGCCCGCGGCGCTCGCCTCGGCGAGGGCCGGGTTCAGGACGTCAGGCCCGTTCGGGTTGAAGATGATCGCGTCCGGCTTCTTCGAGATCAGGTCTCGGATCTGCTGGAGCTGCGGGTACGTATCTTCCTTCTCGTTCGTCCACGTGCCGGACGACACCTGGCCCGAGACGAGCGCCTGCGCCTTGGCGGTGCAGAGCTGCTCCTCGCGGAAGCCGTTGCCGATACCGAACGCGTTCGAGTAGCCGATCGTGTACTGCTTCGCCGCCGCCGAAGGCGACGCCGCGGCACTTCCCGATGCGGCGGCCGATTCGGACGGCGCCGCCGCGCTCGGCGCGGTCGTCGCCGCGCCACCACCGCTGGAGCAGGCCGCCACGAGGGTCGCGATAGCGCCCCACGCGAACAGCTTCCTGCGGGTGGATCCTTGGATCATTCGACATCCTCCTCCTGAGAGAACGACGCGCCGATCTGGTCGCGTCGGCCAGCGTAACGAACCGTGGTCGCAAGGGGATCTATCGGCGCCACCTCCTTCGCTCGATCACGCGGACCATCACCCCTCCCCGGCGATGGCACGTGCGATGCGTCGCGCGTGCTCTTCGTATGCGGCATCGAACAACGCCCGCGAGCGCTCGGTGCCGACGACCGAGGCTCGGGTGATGGTCGGCGGCAACGCCCCGCGCTCCGCGAGGAGCTGGGCCGTCCGCACCTTGATGCTGTTGGCGACCGCGACCGCCGCGAGCGTCGAGCCCGGCCCGACCGGGGTGTCGACGCCGTCGATGGCGACGAGCGCGTCGGCGTGGGGCGTGCACAGGTCGATGACGAGGTCGGCCTCATCTGCGAGGCGGTCGCCGGCAGCAGAGTCCGGGTCCTGTGTCGTCGACTGCGCGAGCGAGGTTACAGCGATGACGCGCAGACGGCGAGACCTCGCGCCACGTGCGATCTCGATGGGAACCGCGGTCGTGCCACCCGCGGAGAACACGATCATCACGTCGCGCGGACCGAACGTGAAGTTCGAGAGGATGACGTCGGCGAGGCCCGACATCCGCTCGATCGCCATGGCCTGGCGCTGCCCGTTCGACCCCACGACCTGGGTGTGGAATGTCATCGACAGCTCGACCATCGGATTGAACCCCGGGTACGAGCCGTAGCGCGGGAACATCTCCTCGACGGGGATCCGCGAGTGACCGGTGCCGAACACGTGGACGAGGCCACCGGAACCGATCGCGTCGGCACACCACTGGCTCGCCTGCTCCATCGCGCCAGCCTGGGTGTCGGCCAGGGTGTCGAGCACGGGCCGTGCTTCGTCGAGCCAGGCGAGCACGGGAACGGCCGTCGCAGCGGTCATCAGTAGCTGCCGCCTGCGCCACCGTCGGCGGCACCGGCCGTGACCGTGGCGGGGTGTCCCGCTTTGCGCGCGCGGAAGTCGTCGATGATCGCCTTGGTCGCCGTCGCGCCGATGCGAGTCGTACCGAGCG
>DATNFQ010000252.1:0-15351 GCA_035606295.1 Patescibacteria group bacterium | reverse complement strand
CCCGAGGAGGAGGATGCCGACGAACACCAGCATGGACAGGAACATCGCGACCGGGTCGACGGCAGGATCGCGGAAGACGATCGCCCAGAGGAAGATGAAGATCACCTCGATGTCGAACGCGACGAAGAGCAACGCATAGATGTAGAAGGACAGCCCGAACCGGCCGTGGGTATCGCCGTAGGTGTCGATCCCCGACTCGTAGGGCAACCCCTTGTGGACGTCACCCTTGTTCCGGTGGGAGATCAGCCACGCAGCCCCGATCGTCAGGAACACGAACGACACGCCGGCGAAGGCGAAGCCCACGACGTACCAGAGCTGTTCCAATCGAACTCCCTTCGGGGCAGAGAGGCGTCGGGCACGGGCGTCTCCGTGGAGGCGCCACGCAGCACCATTCTATCAGCGGGAACGGGCGGACCGGGTCGGCCGGGACGGCCCGGGAACACCGCGTGACGCTTATCAGAAGCCGGGAACGACGGGCACGGATCGACAGAGGAGGTGGGCCGATCCGGGGTCGGACGCGCGCGGCAGATGGTGTGTCATCGGGGACACCATCGGGCACCGCTGCGGGGAGCGCGACGCGCCGAGCGCGCGTGCAGGTTCGCGTCGCGCTCCCCGTCGCGATGCGGTCGTGCGACGACCATCGAAAGCGTGAGGGCCAGCCGCCCGTGACGGCAATACGGCATTCGCCCTAGTCGCTGTCACTCCCTGGCCGGGCGAGGCGGTAACGCAACAGCTTCGGCGATCCCCCGGCCGGCCATCCTCGGCCGAAGACCATCACGCGAAAGCGGCCCATCGCGGCCGGATCGAGGAGCCGCAGCAGGCTCGCGCGCAGGAGGGTGTATGCCTCCATCGTCGTCGACGGATCCGCCTGGATCTCACGCAGCCGGTCTTCGACGCCGAGCGCCATGAGCGCCTCGGCCTGCGTCGTCACCCCGAGCGTCGTCAGGCCGGCGGTCTCGGCAGCTCGCTGGACCGCTGTCACGTCGACGTGGGCGGTGAGGTCCTGCCGGCCGACGAAGCGATACGAGTCGTCGCTGATCGTGTGCCGGACGTACGCCTGCAGCGTGCCGTCGCGACGTCGGATCGGGTCGTACAGCTCGGCGGCTTGGGCGCCGTAGTCGATGAGGATCAGCAGCCCGCGTCCAAGCGCCGCCGCGACATCGCCGATCCATGTGTCGAGACCGAGCGCGATCTCCGCGGTCTGACCGTCGGCGAGCTCGATGCCTTCGTCAGACAGGCGGGCCGCGAGCGCGGGCGTGGTCGGGTCGATCTCGATCTCCGTCAGTCGACCGTCGGCCCCCACCTCGACCGCGAGCTCCCGTAGGGTTCCGCGCTGACGGACGCGATGGACCGGCAGCGCGTCCAGCACCTCGTTGGCGACGACGACGCCGTCGACCTTCGAGCGGGGCGGCAGATCGACAAGACGCTCGGCCAGGCCCGCCTCCGTCAGGCGCTCCCGCAGGACCGCGGTCCGGCGCTCGTCGACCTCGACAGGGTGGTAGCCGATCGCCGGCGGCAGCGCTCGCAGCATCGGAACGGCTAGCGCGCCCTCGCCGGCGCCGTGTTCCACGACGATGAACGGCTCGGGCCGGCCGAGTGTCACCCAGGCGTCGTCGACTGCCCGTGCGAGGAGCTCTCCGAAGATCGGGTGAAGCTCGGGCGCCGTGATGAAGTCGCCGCCACGGCCCGGACGCGCCTCTTCGGAGCGGTAGTAGCCGCCCTCGGCGTCGTAAAGCGCGAGCTCCATGAACCGCGCGAACGGCATCGGGCCGGTCGCCCTGATCTCCTCGCGGATCCGTGCGGCGAGCCAGGGGTCGTCGGCGAGGTCGGACAGATCCGCGGGGGGGTCACGCTGGAGCTCGGGTCGGAAGCCGGTCACGGTCGGATGCTATCGACCGGGACGCAGGGCGAGCGCGAGACCCGGTCCGACGAGCGTGTGACCCCCGAGCACGATAGGGACCGGCGCCGCAGCGGCCGATGCGGTCACGGCGCGAAGCCACGGATCGGCCACACGATCGGCGAGCAGAAGATCGGATGCGAACCGATCCTCGGTCGGGGGCCAGCCGGCTTCATCCGCGCCGCAACGATGGGCGATGACGACGCGGGTGTCGATGATCGCGGCGTCCCCGAGCCGAGCGACGTGTTCGCCGAACGACTCCGGACCATCGCGCTCGAGGAGTGCGCCCATGACGGACGTTGCCGGACGCTGCCCCGGTCGGCGCGTCCGAAGACCGCGCTCCTCGACGAGCGCCCGCGTCCTCGATGCCGTCTCTCGCTCGAGCCAGGCCAGGTTCGATGCCGAGACCCGGCCTGCGACGAGAAGCTCGGCGTCTGGATCGGCGGCGACTCGGCGAACCGCATCGATGGCCGCGACGGCACGCTGGGCATCGCTTGGGTCCAGACGGGCCAGCCACCGACCGGCGAGCAGGATCAGGTCGAGCGGTCCGTCGATGTCGACCCCGAGCCGTCGACGAGATCGGACATCGGAAACAGGTACACCGGCACCCTCAGCGAGCCAGCGCGGCAGCATGTTGTCGGTCGCGATGTCGGGCAGCCGCGCAAGGACCGACCTAGCGCGCGAGATCGCGATGACATCCGCGGAATAGCGGTTGTTCGCGAGGGCCGCGGGCGCACCTTGCCGCGCGGCCGCGACCAGCTCCCGACGATCCACCGCCGTCGCGAGCGGGATCGCGCCAGAACCGAGGACGATCAGCCCGCCGTCTCCGATGTCGGCAGCGAGATGGCGGAGTCTCGCCCCGAACGGGACGTCGTCCCGAGGTCCCGCATGGAGGGTGACGCGCGTCGCCCCGGCGGCGAGGAACCCTCGACGGTGACGCTCGACGAGGTCGAGCCGGGCGACGTGCGTCGCTCGCGTGAGCGGGCCAGCCTCGGCGTCCGGCTCGAGGTGCAGGATCGCGACGTCGACGTCGGTCACGCGTCCGGTCGACGCTCGGGGTGCCGCATCGCCGGATAGTAAGGTGACTCCGATGAGCGCCCGCCGAACGGTCCGTGCCTACATCGGTCTTGGCGCGAACCTCGGTGATGCGGCCGCGACGATGGCCGCAGGGGTGGCCGCCCTCGAGGCGCTTCCCGCTATCCACGTCCGGGCTGTCTCGCGTCTCTACGCGACGGCCCCATGGGGGTTCACCGACCAGCCGGAGTTCCGCAACGCGGCCGCCGCCCTTGACGTCGTGGGCGAGTCCGCGAGCGCCGAGGCCGACGCCCTGGACCTCCTCGCGTGGCTCAAGGCCATCGAGCGGAGCGGAGGTCGGCAGGCCCGCGCGCGCTGGGGGCCGCGCGAGCTCGACCTCGACCTATTGCTGTACGGGCGCCATCGCATCGACGTCGACCGACCGGCGGACGCCCGGTCGATCGACGCGGACGCCGACCCCGAGAAGGCCGCGAAACGGCTGGAGATCCCGCACCGGCATCTCCGCGAGCGGCTGTTCGTACTGGCACCGCTGGCCGATCTCGCTCCGCGACTCGTCCCGCCCGGCTGGACGGAGACGATCGAGACACGACGTCGACAGGTCGCAGCGAACGAGCCGCCGGGTAGCGTCCGGGTCCTCGGGGACTGGGATGTCGCGTCCGAGCGGTGGGTCCCCCCGAAGGCTCCGGGGGATCCGTCAGGCGGTGCGGGCTAGCGCATCCGCGGCGCGGACGACGTCCTCGAACGAGCAGTACATCGGGACCGGCGCCAGCCGGATCAGGTCAGGCTCCCGCGCATCGGCGACGACGTCGAACGCCTCGAGCGCACGCAGTCGTGCGTGGGCATCGCCGACGCGGATCGAGAGCTGCGACCCGCGCTCCGCCGGATCGCGTGGCGTGATGACCGTCGCGTCCGGGACGAAGCCGTCGATGAGGCGTGCAAGCTCGCCGGTCAGCGTCAAGGATCGCTCTCGGAGGGCCGCCATCCCGACCTCGTCGAACATCGCCAGCGAGACCGCGATCGGCGCGAGCGACAGGATCGGCGGGGTCGAGACGCGGAATCCATCTGCACCTCGCCCTGGCACGAATGTCTCGGCCATGAGGAACCGTGAGGCGGGATCGTTGCCCCACCAGCCGGCCAACCGCGGCGTCGCCGGGTCGGAAGCATGCCGCGCATGGACGAACAGCTGGGCGAGCGCTCCCGGACCGCTGTTGAGGTACTTGTACGTGCACCACGCGGCGGCATCGACGTTCGCATCGTGCAGCGCCAACGGGATGTTGCCGGTCGCGTGCGCCAGGTCCCAGATCGCGATCGCCCCTGCGGCATGCGCGCGCTCGGTGTGTCGCGCGATATCGAAGACCTGCCCGGTCGCGTAGTTCACGCCGCCGAGGAGCATCAGGGCGAGATCGTCACGATGCTGGTCGATCATCTCGTCGAGATCGTCAGGCCGGACGGTGTCCTCGCCGGTCCGGGGCCGGATGACGATCAGGTCGCTTTCCGGGTCGAGACCGTGATGGCGGAGTTGTGACTCGACCACGTATCGATCGGACGGGAACGTCGGCGCATCGATGAGGATCCGTCGTCGCTGCCCGGCGGGTCGGAAGAACGACGCAAGCAAGAGATGGAGGTTGATGCTCAGCGTGTTCGCCGTCGTGACTTCGGCGGGCTCGGCCCCGACCAGCCGACCGGTCGCACCGGCGAGGTCACGCTCGACATCGATCCATGGCTGCTCCGAGTCGAACCAGCCGTCGACACCGAGGCGGGCCCACGCGTCGAGCCGTTCCTCGACCGCGGCGCGCGCGTCCTTCGGTTGGGCTCCCAGGCTCTGGCCGGCGAGGTACGCCTTGGGTCGGCCGTCACGCCCGACCGGCAGAGCGAAGCGGTCACGGAGGCTGGCGGCTCCGCGATCCGCGGCATCGCGCCGGTGGGCGTCCGTGTACTCGGTGGCGAGCGACGAACCGACCGACGTCACGCCCCTGCGGGACCGCTCGGGGCGAGGTCCTTCACGACGTCCTGGATCCCGCCCCGGGGGACGAGTCGGACGCGATGTCCGCGAGCCTCCAGCAGGCCTGCGGCCACCGTGGCCCGTACCCCGGACTTGCAAGCGACGGTCACCTCGGAGCCCGGCGCCAGTGCCAGCGGGCCGCCGTCGATGAGGGCCGCGAGCGGGACCTCGACGGCGTCGACGAGCCGACCGTCGTCACGCATCTCGGCCTCGTCGCGGACATCGACCACGGCCGGGCGCGAGCCCGAGCTGATCTCTGCCGCGAGTGCCGCGGCGCTCATCGTCGACATCTCGGCGACCGGGCGGCCGTCCGCCGTCCACCGCGCGACCCCACCGTCGAGCACGCCCACGAGCTGGTCGAAGCCGATGCGGACGAGCTGGTCGACGGCGTCGGTGGCAGCATCAGGCCCTTCCGGCAGGACCAGCACCAGCGGCGTGCCGACCGGCAGGATCCAGCCGACGTATGAAGCGAACGTGTCGCGGAGCTCGACGGTGAGCGAACCCGGGAGATGACCTGCGGCGATCTCGCGCCGGGGCCGCGCGTCGACGATGCGTGCCCCGTTCGCGATGGCCGCCGCGACGGCCGTCGGATCCAGCGCGACGAGCGACGGGCGCTCGCCCAACACTCGGGGTCCCGCGCGGTTCATGGGAGCCATCTCGCGGTAGTACGCGGGGTAGGGCATGAACCCCGACACGAGACGGTCGTGGAACGCGCCGGCATCCGCGATCGCGAACAGCGGGTTGGCGAAGCGCTCGGCACCGATGGTCGAGGTCGGCGCGTCCAGCATCGGCCCCGCGGCGCAGAAGCTGCCGGAGCCGTGGGTCGGCCACACGGCGACGTCGTCCGGCAGGGAAGCCAGCGCCCGGAGCGATCTGAACTGCTCGCGGGTCAGTTCCTCGGTCGCATCGTCGCCCAGCAGGTCGGTCCGGCCGACGCTGCCGACGAGCAGCGAGCCACCGGTGAGCACCGCGGCCGGCGTATCGTCACCGACCGCCTGGTCATACACCTCCCAGGCGAGGTGTTCGGGGGTATGCCCGGGCGTTGCCCTGGCCCGCAGGACGATGCCGGCGACTTCGATCTCCTCGCCGTCATCCGCGCCCTGGTGGTCGAACGCGTAGTGGCCGCGAGCCGGCGCGACGACGCGTGCCCGTTCCGAAGAGACCAGCTCGAGCGCGCCGGACAGGTAATCGTTGTGGACATGCGTCTCGACCACCATCCGGAGACGCCAACCCCGGCGCTCGAGGAGCTCCCGGACGCGCCACGCGTCGCGCGGCGGATCGACGACCAGCGCGTCGCCGTCGGACCCCAGCACGTACGTCGAGTTGCCCAGTCCGCGTGTGCGCAGGATCACACTTTCGAGGTCCATCGCCGCTCATCATCGGGCACGGGTCCAGCATCTGTGAGGCCGGCTCGAGGCGGGCTGCACGTCGGATGTGATGCTCTCGGTGGCACGGGTCCGTCAAGATATGGGCATCGGCTCCGAGCTCCGGGAGGAGCGGCGCTCGGATCCCGTACTCGATACCGACCACGATCCAGCCCCGGGTCGCGAGCCGCTGAGAAAGGACCACGATGACCAAGATCGGCTACGCGGCGATGATGGAGCAGTTCACCCCGACGGACCTGCTTGACTGGTGTGCTCAGGCCGAGGACGCGGGCTTCGAAGCCGGCTTCATGGTCTCGGAGCATTTCCATCCGTGGACCCCCGAGCAGGGCCAAAGCGGGTTCGCGTGGGCGTTCATGGGCGCCCTCGGGCAGCGCACGTCACTCCGGTTCGGCACGGCCGTCACCTGCCCCGGCTTCCGCTATCACCCAGCCGTGATCGCGCACGCCGCAGCAACCCTCGGGGCGATGTACCCGGGCCGCTTCTACCTCGGGCTGGGTGCGGGCGAGGCGCTGAACGAGCACGTCGTCGCCCCCGTCTGGCCGGAGGTGCCGATCCGAAGCGCGATGATGTTCGAGGCCATCGAGGTCATCACCAAGCTCTTCACCGGCGAGGTCGTCCGGCACGAAGGCAAGTACTTCACGCTGGAACGGGCCAAGCTCTACACGCGTCCGCCCGACGACCAGAAGGTGCCGATCTACGTCGCTACCGCCGGGCCGGTGAACGCCAAGAAGACCGGCAAGTTCGCCGACGGCCTGATCACGGTCGGGGCAGCGGACGAGAAGATGGGGATGATCTGGGGCAAGTTCGAGGAGGGCCGAGCCGAGGCCGGCAAGGATCCGAAGGCCGGGCCCAAGCTGCTCCAGATCCATATCTCATGGGCGCGCACCGAGGAGGAGGCGACGCAGAACGCGCTCGTCGAATGGCCGAATGGCGGCATGGCGTTCTTCCCGAAGCAGGACATCAAGAATCCCGAGGACTTCGCCGGCATCGCCAAGCTCGTGCGAGCCGAGGACTTCAAGAATCGGGTGCTGATCAGCAGCGATCTCGAGGAGCACTGCCGGCAGATCCAGCACTACGTCGACATGGGCTACGACGAGATCCATCTGCACAACGTCGGGCGCAACCAGAAGGAGTTCGTCGAGGTCTTCGGCAAGGAGGTCCTGCCGAACCTCCGCCTCGGGTAGGTCGGCGGAGAGGGGTGGTCAGACGGGCGCGGCGAGACCGCCGATGGTGGTCGCGACGAGCAGCCCGAGCAGACCGATGACGACCCACATCACGAGCGCCAGCAGGAACGGCCGCCCGCCGACGGCAGACAGCGAGCGCACGTCCGTGGCCATCCCGACACCGGCAAGCGCGACGAGGATCAAGAGCGCCGCCAGCGTCGAGCACAGGTCGGCGAGGGTCCCGCCGCCCGGCATCGGAACGTCGAGTAGCCCGGCGGAGCGGAGACCCGCCACCACCACGAAGCCGATGACGAACCACGGCACGGCGCGGCTCACGAGCGCCATCCGCGAGGGCGTGGGGCCGGTCCCGGCCGCCGTGCCCTCTTCGCTCGAGGTCGCGGCTCGCGCCACGTACCACGTCGCCCCGAGCAAAACCGGAAGGATCGCCAGGTTCCGGGTCAGCTTGACGACCGTGGCGACGTCGCCGGCACCCGGCGAGAACGCGTAGCCGGTCGCGACGACCTGTGCCGTGTCGTTCACGGCGAGACCGGCCCACGTCCCGAAGACGGGATCGGACATATGGAAGAGCCGACCCAGGACCGGCAGCAGCAGCACGCCGATCAAACCGAAGATCGTGATCGTCGAGACGGCGTACGCGGTGTCGCGATGCTTCGCGCCGACGATCGGTGACAACGCCAGGATCGCAGAGTTGCCGCAGATCGCCATCCCGACGGTGATCAGGGCCGAGAGCGGTGGCACCAGTGCGAGGCGTCGTGCCAGCCACGTGCCGAGCACGAGGGCCACACTGACCACGAGGACGATCCCGATGATGCTCGCGGCTCCGGTCGCGAGCAGCTGTCCGAGCGTCAATCTCGCCCCGAGCAGCGTGATGCCGAGCCGCAGCGCATAGCGCGACGCCAGGGTCGCTCCCGGGATCAGCCGTGGCCGGAGGCTGGCGGCGGCGCCGATGGCCAGCCCGAGCACGAGGGCGAGCGCGGTCTCCAGCCCCAGCTGGAGCGCCGAGCCGATAAGGCGCGCAACCGCCGCCACCGCGACGCATGCGGCAAGACCGACGAGGATCTCGGCCCGATCGCGGGCCGGGCTGGCGGTGGTAGCGGTCAGAGTCGGACCCTGGGCGGGCTATCCCGATCGAACATGTGGACGGTGTCCACGAAGCGGACCTGCTTCGTCTGATAGGCCATCACGAGCGAATGTGTCCGTGCGCCGCCACCGAAGAACCGAACCCCTTGGAGAAGGTCACCGCTCGTGACGCCGGTCGCCGCGAACACCAGGCTGTTGCCGGGCGCGAGATCCTCGGTCATGTACACGCGGTCTTCGTCGCCATGGCCCATCCGCGCCCCGCGTTCGCGCTCCTCTGCATTCCGGTAGCGGAACCGTGCCTGGATCTCGCCGCCGAGGCAGCGCAGCGCGCCGGCCGTGATGACACCCTCTGGCGCACCACCGATACCCATCACGGCATGGACGCCGGTGCCGGAGACCGCACACGAGATCGCTGCGGAAAGGTCGCCGTCACCGATGAGCTTGATCCGCGCCCCGGCGGCGCGGACCTCCGCGATGAGATCCTCGTGGCGCGGCCGCTCGAGGATCACGACGGTGATATCCGACACCCGACGCCCGAGCGCAGCGGCGATCCGGCCGATGTTCTCGGTCGGTGAGAGCCGGATGTCGACCTTGCCGGCACCGGGAGGCCCGACGCACAGCTTCTCCATGTACGTATCCGGAGCATGGGTGAGACCACCGGCCTCGCTCGCGCACAGGACCGTGATCGCTCCCGCCTGACCGAGCGCGACGAGGTTGGTGCCTTCCAGTGGGTCGACCGCGATATCGATCGCGGGGACCTCCTTGCGTTCCTCGCCTGTCTTGCCCACGCGCTCGCCGATATAGAGCATCGGGGCTTCATCGCGCTCGCCCTCGCCGATGACGATCCGTCCCGCGAACTCGATCTCATCCATCGTGGAGCGCATGGCGGTCGTCGCCGCGGCGTCGGCCTCATCACGCGCGCCACGACCCATGAAGCGCGCGGATTCGATCGCTGCTGCCTCGGTCACGCGGACCATCTCGAGCGCGAGCAGTTGTTCCATTCAGTCCTCGGATGTCGTGATGGCGCTCAGGTGGCGCGGCAGATCAGCGCCACCCATCAATGTCGGAAGTGCCTTCTACCCGTAAAGACCATGGCCATGTGGTGACGGTCGGCGAGCTCGATCGCCATCTCGTCGCGGATCGAGCCGCCCGGCTGGATGATCGCGGTGACGCCGGCATTCGCCGCCGCCTGGATCCCATCCGGGAACGGGAAGTAGGCATCCGATGCCATCACCGCCGTCTTGGCCCGGTCACCGGCGCGCCGCAAAGCGATCTCGACCGAGACGAGCCGCGACGCCTGCCCCGCCCCGATGCCCACCGTCGCGGCGTTGCGCGCGAGGATGATCGCGTTCGAGCTGACGTGGCGGACCGCGCGCCACGCGAACAGCAGGTCGGTGAGCTCCTCGAGCGTCGGTCGACGCCGGGTCACGACCTGCAACTGCCCGCGGTCGAGCCCGAGGTCGTCGAGGTCCTCGACGAGCAGCCCGCCGGCCACACGCTTGAAGTCGAGGTTGGCGATCCCGTAGTCGCGCATCCCGTCGGTCGGGTCGGGCGGGACGGCGAGCAGCTCGAGCCCGGCCTTCTGCTTCAGGATCCCGACCGCCGAGTCGCTGAAGCTGGGGGCGACGACCGCCTCGTAGGAGTTGGCAGCGATCTCCCGCGCGGTCGCGCCATCGAGCTCGCGGTTGACGCCGACGATCCCGCCGAACGAGGCGACGGGATCGGTCTCGAGCGCATGCCGGTAGGCCTCGACCAGCTCATCGTGCGACGCCAGCCCGACGGGATCGGTGTGCTTCACGATCGTGACCGTCGGTGCCGTGTAGTCGCGCGCGATCAGGTAGGCCGAGTCAAGATCGAGCAGGTTGTTGAACGACGGCCTGCCTCCCTGGAGCTGCGACGCGTCGGCAAGGGTCCCGCTCCGATGTGTGGTCTCGCGGTAGAACGCCGCACGCTGGTGGGGGTTCTCGCCGTAGCGCAGGTCGTCGACCTTTTCGAGGACGAGCGCCAGCCGCTTCGGGAACACGTTGCCCGAGATCTGGTTGAGGTAGGCAGCGATCTCTGCGTGGTACGCCGCGACGGTGCTGAACGCCTCCGCGGCGAGCTGCGCCCGCGTTTCTGCGCTGACCTGGCCGAGTTCGCGCAGCTCGGCGAGGATCCGCTCGTAGTGCGACGGGTCGGACGCCGCGGCGACTCCGGCCGCGTTGCGTGCGGCGGCACCAAGGAGGGCCGCGCCACCGACGTCGATCATCTCGATCGCCTCGTCGATCCCGACGAGCTTCGCCCCGACGGATGGTGCGAACGGCTTCACATTCACGACCACGAGGTCGATGGGGGCGAGACCCTGCGTCTTGAGGTCGTCCATCTGCTCCTGGACGTCGCGGCGCGCGAGGATCCCGGCGTAGACGGCGTGATGGAACGTCTTGACCTGGCCGCCCAGTGTCGGGCCACCGTTGGTCAGGTCGTTGACGGAGCGGACGTCGATGCCCTCGCCGGCGAGGAACTCTCGCGTCCCGTCGGTCGCGAACATCTCGACGTCGAGCGATCGGAGTTCCCGCGCGAGCGCCGCGATCCCCTCCCGATTCGCGACTGACAGCAGGGCTCGCACCCGGCGCGTTCCTCCTCCCAGGGCGTGTCCGTCGGGAGCGGACCGCTCCGGCGGAGTATAGCGTCCGGCATGGCATACTCCCGCCCACCGACCGACCCGCCCGCAGCGAGGCAGCCGTGACGCTGGCGCCCTGGGAATACCTCTTCGTCTCGTTCAGCAGCCACAACTTCCCGGACCTCTTCTACCCGGTCTGGATCGCAGCGCTGGTGCTGCTGGTCGTCCTCGTCGTGCTCTACAACGTCCGGACGCGTCGGCTCCATCGCCACCCGCCCTTGGTCGACCTCTGGGAGTGGCTGTGGTGGACCGGGCTGATCACCTTCAGCCTGATCCTCATCGAGTCGATCTTCGTCTTCGACTTCATCCTCGTGCTCGCGACGCTGCTGACCGGGCTTGGGACGCTCGTTTGGATCCGGTTCCTGCGGTTCCCGCCGATCCTTCGTGCGCACGAGCAGCGGCTTGCCCGCCAGCGCTACTACACGAAGCAGAAGTTCGCCGACCCGGAGGCGACGATCAGGCGCCGCGGTGGTCCGCGTCGCCAGCGGCGGCGACGCCGCTAGGGCCATGCCGATCGACGTCCGACGGTTCGGCGTCGGCCACCGCCGAGCTGACGGCCCGCCCGGCACGACCGGCGTCACCGGCCAGCTCATCCATTCGGACGCGCGCGGGGCTATCAGCGAGATGGCGTTCGCACGGGGCGCCGCGATCGAACCGCACTCCAACCCGAACACCTCCTGGTTCATCGTGATCGAGGGCGGCGGCTGGGTCGGGGTGGACGACGAGCGGACCCGAGTCGCTGCCGGCGACGCCGTCCTGTGGCCGGCCTACATCCCGCATGCCGCCTGGACCGAGCACTCCGAGATGCGCGTCTTCATCGTCGAGTTCACCGGGGCGGATGACGCTGCGATGGGCGGGATACTCGAAGGCCGTGCCGCGGATATGAGCGCGCTCGGGCGACCCGTCGAGCGCGGCGAGGGACACCTCGTCGGCGAAGGGACGACGACGCGTCACGACCCGGAGGCCGGCGAGCCGGTCTGAGCCGCCTCGATCCCATCGAGTCAGCGCGTGAGGTCGTCCTCGGGGATGGCGGTGCGGGCGATCACAGCGCCGAGCTGGCTCAGGATGCGGGCCGTCGCTCCCCACACGGAGAGGCCGTCGACCTCGTAGTGCCCGTAGCGGATCGGCCAGCCGCCGATGGTCCGCTCCACGGTCCGGAGCGGCGCCTCGGGCAGGAACGTGGACAGCGGCGGCTCGATGATCCGGACCACTTCCGCGGGAGACGCGATCAGGGCCGGTCTCCGCGGTGCGATCGCGACCACCGGTGTCACGGCGAAGTCGCTGACGGGGATCCACAGACCGTCGAGGACGCCGACGATGCAAACACTGGCAAGGTCCGGATCCAGACCGACCTCCTCGGTCGCCTCGCGAAGCGCCGTCGCGACGGCATCGCGGTCCTCGGGTTCGGCCTTTCCCCCGGGGAAGCTGACCTCGCCTGAGTGATGGCGGCCGTCGTGGGTCGGTCGCTCGATAAGTACGACCCGGGCGTCACCGGCATCGTCGGGATAGACGAGCACCAGGACCGCGGCGGGTCGCCCGCCCGGGGCGGCCGGCTGGCCCGGCAGTCGCCACGTCCCTCCGTCGGTGCGGACCGGCATGAGGGCGTCGAGCGGCGGTGGCAGCGGCTCAGGGAGCGGATCGAGACGCGCGACGACCTCGTCGAAGCGCATCCCGTCCGCGATCCGCGCTAGTTGACCAGGTCGCCGTCGCCGCGCTTGCGACGGGTCGGCGGAAGGTCGAGCGGCGATGCGTCCCGGCCTCCCGTCCCGGCCCCGACCGCGGCATCCTCGGCCGGCGTGCTACGCGCGTCCCGTCGCGTGGCGTCGGTCACGACCGTCGCTCCCTCGCTCGAGAACACGAGCGTGCCCGAGACGAGGTCGGCGTCGGCGGTGATCCGGTCGCCGGGTCGGAACTCCCCAGCCACGATCGCCCGCGCGAGCGGGTTCTCGACGAGTCGCTGGATCGTCCGCTTGAGCGGCCGCGCACCGAAGGCAGGGTCGGTGCCCTCTCGCACGATGAGCGCCTTCGCCGCGGCGGTCAGCTCGAGGACCAGGTCCTGGCCGGCCAGCCGTCGCTCGAGATCGACCACCAACAGGTCGACGATCGCGGCGAGGTCATCGTCGGTGAGGGCGTGGAACACGATCACCTCGTCCACACGGTTGAGGAACTCCGGCCGGAAATGCGACCGCAGCGCGTCGGTGACCTCGCGCTTCATCTGGTCGTACGCGGCATCGCCGGCACGGCCGCTGGTCGCCGCGATGGCCGTCGACCCTATGTTGCTCGTCATGATCACGACGGTGTTCTTGAAGTCCACCGTACGACCCTGTCCGTCGGTCAGCCGGCCGTCGTCGAGGACCTGGAGCAGGACGTTGAATACGTCCGGGTGCGCCTTCTCGATCTCGTCGAGCAGCAGCACCTGGTACGGCCGTCGCCGGACGGCCTCCGTCAGCTGGCCGCCTTCCTCATAGCCGACATAACCCGGGGGCGCACCGACCAGCCGCGACACGGCGAACTTCTCCATGTACTCGCTCATGTCGATGCGGACCATCGCGCTCTCGTCGTCGAACAGGAACTCCGCGAGCGCACGTGCCAGCTCGGTCTTGCCGACCCCGGTCGGGCCCAGGAACAGGAACGAGCCGATCGGGCGGCGTGGGTCCT
Organism: Patescibacteria group bacterium; assembly: GCA_035606295.1. Classification (GTDB taxonomy): domain Bacteria; phylum Chloroflexota; class Limnocylindria; order Limnocylindrales; family CSP1-4; genus SPCO01. The sequence continues at coordinate 1,451 of DATNFQ010000252.1, read as the reverse complement.
TGAGACCGGCCCGGGCACGCCGGACCGCGTCGGAGACGGCCTGGATCGCCTCGTCCTGGCCGATGACACGCTCATGGAGGCGCTCTTCCATCTTGATGAGCTTGGCGGTCTCGCCTTCCATAAGCCGGCTGACCGGGATGCCGGTCCACGCCCCGACGATCTCGGCGATGTCGTCGGCGCCGACCTCCTCCTTGAGGAGCGTGCCGGGACCCTGGAGCGCGGCGAGCGCCGCCTCCTGCTCGGCGAGCTTGTCCTGGAGCGCCTTCTGCGTGCCGTATTTGAGTTCGGCGGCCGTCGCGAAGTCAGCTTCGCGCTCGGCCTGCTCGATGCGCGTGGCGAGCGCCTCGAGCTCGGATCGGGTCGCGCGGATCGCGGCGATCGCGGCCTTTTCGGCCTCCCAACGCTGCTTGAGACCGCCGGACTCTTCCTCGAGGTCCGCGAGCTCCTTCTCGAGCGCCTCGAGTCGGGCCTTCGATGCGTCGTCGGTCTCCTTGCGGAGCGCCTCGCGCTCGATCTCGAGCTGGATGCGGCGGCGCTCGAGTTCGTCGATCTCGATCGGCATGGAGTCGATCTCCATCCGGAGCCGCGATGCCGCCTCGTCGACGAGGTCGATGGCCTTGTCGGGCAGGAATCGCTCGCTGATGTAGCGGTCGGACAGGGTCGCCGCCGCGACCAGCGCGGAGTCCGTGATCCGGACGCCGTGATGCACCTCGTACCGCTCGCGCAGCCCGCGCAGGATCGAGATCGTCTCCTCGACGGTGGGCTGATCGACGAGGACAGGCTGGAAGCGCCGCTCGAGTGCCGCGTCCTTCTCGATGTGCTTGCGGTACTCATCGAGCGTGGTGGCGCCGATCGTGTGCAGCTCGCCGCGCGCAAGCATCGGCTTGAGCAGGTTGGACGCGTCCATCGCGCCCTCTGCGGCGCCCGCGCCGACGACCGTATGCAGCTCGTCGATGAACAGGATGACCTGCCCGTCGCTGTCCTTGATCCGCACGCCGTGATGGACCTCGTAGCGCTCCTTGAGGCCGCGGAGGATCGAAATCGTGTCCTCGACGCTCGGCTCGTCCACCAGCACCGGCTGGAAGCGCCGCTCCAGGGCGGCGTCCTTCTCGATGTGCTGGCGGTACTCGTCAAGCGTCGTCGCGCCGATGCAGTGCAGCTCACCGCGGGCCAGCATCGGCTTGAGCAGGTTGCCGGCGTCCATCGCCCCCTCGGCCTTGCCCGCGCCGACGACGGTGTGCAGCTCGTCGATGAACAGGATCACTTGTCCCTGCGCCTCGGTCACCTCCTTGAGCACCGCCTTGAGCCGCTCCTCGAACTCGCCGCGGTACTTCGCCCCGGCGATGAGGGCCCCCATGTCCAGCGCGACAACCCGCTTGTCCTTGAGACCCTCGGGCACGTCGCCGCGAACGATGCGCTGCGCTAACCCCTCGACGATGGCCGTTTTCCCG
>DATNFQ010000251.1:0-9524 GCA_035606295.1 Patescibacteria group bacterium | reverse complement strand
CGGCACCCCACCTGGGCGCGGTTCGCGGATGGTATGCGATGGACGTGCGACGGACACGCCCTCGAAGCAGGGCGCCGCTATCCGGTCGACAGGGGCTGATGCGTGCTCGCAGCGCGCACGGATGCCCAGCCCTCGCGGGCGACGATCACGGCGATCACGAGCGCGCCGACGGCATCGGCCCACGCGATCCCCGCAGCCTCGTCCAGCACGAGCGACACGAGACCGATCAACGCAAGCAGGGCGGCGATGCCGGTGAGGATGCTGTCGGCGCGCAGCGCACCGCTTCCAAGATCACGTGCAGTCCGGTACTTCGCAAGGGCCAATGGCGGGAGGGCCACCACGGCGATGAGCAGCAGGATCGCCCGGACGGGACTGGCCTCGGGGTGCACACCGTTCACCAAAGCGTTGGTGGCGCTCAGCGCCAGATAGACCGCGACGCCGATGAGGACCACACCGACCGCGCGCTCGGCGATCCGCTCGATGCGCTCGGCACGGTGTGGCTCGCGGACCTCCGTCCGGAACCGCCATACGAGGACGATGGAGGCGATGGAATCGATGGCCGCGTCGAGCCCGAAGCCCAGCAGCGACACGCTGTCGGTCGCCAGCCCGACGACCACGGCGATCCCTCCGAGCACGCCATTGAGGACGATGCTGATGACGGAGAGGGCGAGGGCACGCCGCAGAAGGCTCGGCCGGTCCATAGGGCCCGAGGATACGGGTGGCGTAGAGCGTCCTGCCTAGCCGCCCGGCGGTAGCGCGGTCGAGTCGCGGACGATGAGGGTCGGCTCGAGCACGATGTCTCCGTGCCGCTCGGCTCCGTCGTCGGCTTCGATCATGTCGAGCAGCAGCCCTGCCGCTCGCCGGCCCATCTCCTCACCGGACTGGCTGATCGTCGTCAGCGGCGGCACGGTGTACGCCGCGATCGCGATGTCGTCAAAGCCCATGATCGAGACATCGCGAGGGACGACGACGCCGCTCTGATACGCCGCCCGGAGCAGACCGATCGCGATCGTGTCGGACGTCGCGAAGATCGCCGTGGGGAGGTGCCGAGCGCCGTTGCCGGCGAAGAGCTCGAGGCCCAGTCGATAGCTCGGCTCCGGATCGGGTTGGCCGATCGGATATGCGACCGCAAGGTCGCCGACGCCGCGCTCGCGCATGAATGTCTGATACAGCGTCGTCCGCAGCCGCTGGTCCTCCGTGGCTGGGTCCGACACGCACACGATGTTCCGGTGGCCAAGACCCCAGAGATGCTCGAGCGCGAGGCGCGTCCCCTTGGCAGCGTCCGAATACACACCCGGGAATGCTCCCGCTCCGACGCGGTCCGAGACGCCGACGACGTACCGGTGATGGGTCGTCAGGTCGGCGAGCGACCACGTCCCGTCGACCAGGTCGCCGAGCACGATGATCCCGTCGGCGTGGGAGCGCTCGAACATCGACCCGTAGGTGAGGGCGACGTCCGGCCGGTAGTCGACGTGACCGAGGAACAGCCGGAACTCGCGGGCGCGCGTCACCTCGTTGATGCCCTGGAGGACCTGGATGTGGAATGGGTCGGAGACATCGCGGGCGATGACCCCGATCAGCGAGCTCCGGCTGCCGCGCAGCCCGCGTGCCAGGAGGTTCGGCTTGTAGCCGAGGTCGGCAGCGGCAGCCAGCACACGGTCCCGAGTCTCATCGCGGATGGGGACGCCCGAGGTGCGCCCGTTCAGGATGCGCGAAGCGGTCGTGACCGAGACGCCGGACCGCTGGGCGACGTCGCGCAGCGTGGTCGAGGCTGACCCCCTGCGACGTCGGGCCTCGTCGACGGACCTGGGCTTGGCCTTGGGTGGGATCGTGCGGTCCTCGCGACGCGTCGTCCTATTGACTGGCAAGCGGCCCGGAGTATCCTTCGGCCCGAATGGTAACGTCAAGCGTCAACGTTCAACCGTAGGATGTGCGGCATCCTGCGCCTTGACCGACGAGGACGCAGGCGTCGCTGATCGAACGATGAGGAGGGCCGTCTCGGTGCAGACCATCGAAACGCGGCGGTGGTCGCGAGCGCTCGCGGCGCTGTTCGCCGTCGTCGCGCTCGTCGCCGCAGCCTGCAGTTCGCAGCCGACCGCCAGCAGTGGTGGATCGACACCCGCCGCGAGCGCCAGTGAGGCCGGGTCCCCGGCCGCGTCCGGCAGCGCAGCCGCCGGCACGAAGCACGTTTCGATCCTTAACAAGGACATGACCGACGACGAGATCAAGGCGGAGATCCAAAAGGAAGGCAGCCTGATCGTCGCCAACTGGACGTACACGGCCAACGATGAAGTCGTCAACCAGTTCCAGAAGTACGTCAAGGACACCTACGGGATCGACATCAAGCTCGACTACGAGGGCTCCCAGGCCCCGAGCGTCTACCTCACGAACCTGTACGCCGCACAGAAGGGCGGCAACCCAGTGCCGTACGACGTGATGAACATCGAGGAGCCCTACTGGGCCGATGCGATGACCCACGACGCGGTCGCCGACTTCCTGCCGTCGGACCTCGTCCCGAATCAGTCCCTCGTGCTTGACCAGTTCCAGCACGTGCCGACGAGCATCGCGTTCCAGTCCACGGCGTTCCCGGCCGTCGTCTTCAGCAACAAGAACGCCGGCTGGATGACCAAGATCCAGGACCTCGCCGATCCACGTCTCAAGGGCAAGATCACGATCCCTGCCCCCGGCGACATCACCGCGGGCGGCTTCCTCCTCAACCTCGCGAACGAGATGGGCAAGGACTACAAGGACCCCGCCCAGATGAAGGAAGTCGTGGACTGGGTCGTCGCCAACATCAAGCCGAACATCCTCAAGGTCACCAGCGACAGCTCGGAGATGCAGCAGCTGCTGCGCTCTGGCGCGGCCAACGCGGTGACCTTCTGGAATAGCCTCGCCCGCCTCGAGTACTTCGGCGGCAACACGGACGCCAAGCTGCTCGTGCCGGCGAAGGTCCTCCCTGTCAACGGCTACCAGTGGATCACGAAGGGCACGACGAAGCCGGTCCTCGCCCAGATCTACGTCAACTGGCGTCTCGGCAAGGACGTCCAGTTCCCCAACGCCTGGCCGATCGACCACGGGCCGTGGGCGGAGCTCTCCGAGGGCTTCCTTGGCCCTGACTACGTGGACCAGGTGCCAGACTGGTTCAAGGCTGACTACAGCAACTACTACCCCGACCTCGACACCATCAAGGGCGGTTTCCAGCAGGTCGACTGGGCGGCCTACAACGCAAGCTCCAAGGAGTGGATGGACTACTACGCCCAGCAGTTCGGGCAGTAGTCTCTTCGAAGCAAGGCGCCTCCCCCGGGTCGCGACGCGGCCCGGGGGAGAGCCATACCCCTGACGTGACGCACGGCGAGGTCACACGTGGCCGGTGAGACCAGCTCCCTCGCGCCGCCGATCCCGACCTTTGCGCCTGACCTGGGGCGACGGGACCGCGCTACCAGGCGTCGGAACATGGTCCTCCTGGTCCCGGCCGCCTTGCTGGCGCTGCTCTTCCTGTACTACCCGCTCGTCTTCATCGTCCAACTCAGCTTCACGGTGGCCGACTCCTTCCTCTCGCCGGCGGGGCCTGTCTACACGCTGGACAACTACAAGGCGATGTTCGATCGCTATCTGCCCAACGTGCTGGTCACGCTCCAGCTGGCGACGCTGGCCACGATCGTCGATCTGCTCTTTGGTTTCCCCTTCGCCTACATCCTCGTGCGGCGGATCCGCTACCGGACGCTGGTGCGGGCCCTGATGGTCTTCCCCATGTTCGGGGCGCTCTACATCGCCTTCGGGATGCGCTTCATCCTCTTGCCCGGCGGCTTCGCGACACCGATCCTCCAGCTCTTCGGCATCGACCCCGCGAGCCTGCTGTACAGCCTCCCGTCGGTGGTCTTCGCGATGGCGATCTTCACCTTTCCATTCATGGTCATGAACGTGGCGACGGCCCTGTCGAACGTGGACCCGACGCTCGAGGAGGCGGCCGCCTGCCTGGGAGCGCGGCCGTGGCAGACGCTGATCCGCGTGATCATCCCGCTGACGCGCGCGGGCATCGTGGCGGGCATGCTGATGGTGTTCGGCTGGAGCGTCGGTACCTTCGCCGAGCCCTTGTTGCTGGGCACCATCAATGAGCAACGCGCCCTGGCCCTGACCCTCTACCAGCGCGGCGTGGTCCAGACCGACTACGGGCTCTCATCAGCGATGGGCATCGTGCTGCTGGTGATCGCGTTGCTCGTCTCGTACTTCTCGCTGCGCTACTCGCGCGGGGCACTCATCGAATGACCGCGACTGCCGACCCGCGCGCCCAGGGCACCACCGCCAGTCCGCCAGAGGAGAGCCGTGCACCGCTGCTCTCATCTCGGCGGGTCACCGCTGCCCTCAGTCACGTCTATATCTGGGCTTGCTTGCTGGTCTTCGTCGCGCCATTCCTCGCGCTGCTGGGCTACTCCCTGACGGGGCCCGGCGGGACATATGCCGTGGCGAACTTCCAGTACGTGCTCGGAAGCTTCGGCGACAACCTCGTGTCCAGCTTCCAGGTCGCGGCGCTGACGCTGATCGTGGACCTTGCGGTGTGCCTGCCGGCTGCATATGCGCTGGTGCGCTTCACGTTCCGTGGGCGCCGCCTGATCTTCTCGATCCTTTCTCTGCCGCTGTACGTGCCAGGCGCTGTGATCGGCCTGTCGCTGATCCTGACCTACAACTTCACGTATCACATCAGCTCGATCTGGGGCCTCGTCCTGGCCATGGCAGTGGGTACCTTCCCCCTGATGCTGACACCGATCGTGGTGGCCATGAAGGATCTGCCACTCGTATTCGAGGAGGCCGCCGAGTGTCTCGGCGCATCGCGCTGGCAGGCATACCGGCGGATCGTGCTGCCGCTCATCGGCCCGGGCATCTCGGCGGGCCTGCTGCTCGCGTTCATCATCGTCTTCAACGAGTACCTCGTGACGCTCTTCGTCCATCCGCCCGGACTGGTCACGGCACCGCTGCGGGTCTTCAACCTGATCCGTACGGCAGGTCTGGCGCCCACCACGGCGGCCCTGGCCGTGACCCTCCAGCTGGTCTCGTTCGTCGCCGTGCTGATCTTCTTCCGTCTCTTCGGTTCGCGGAATCTCAAGGGCACCTACTTCGTCTGATGGCTACCGTCCACCTGCGCTCGGTCTCCAAGCTCTACGGCCAGACAGTGGCCGTTGACGACTTCAGCCTGGATGTGGCCGACGGCGAATTCGTCACGCTGCTGGGTCCCTCGGGCTGCGGCAAGACCACCACGCTGCGCATGCTCGCCGGGCTGATCGAGCCCAGCGGCGGGCGGATCCTGTTCGACGATCAGGATGTGACGTGGCTCCCGCCGCGCAAACGCAACATCGGGTTCGTGTTCCAGACCCCGGCCCTCTTCCCGCATCTGTCGGTCGCGGACAACATCGCGTTCGGGCTCTCGGTCAAGGGCCAAAAGAAGCCGGCGATCGCCTCGAAGGTCGAGGAGATGCTCGCGATGGTCGGGCTCACGGGCTACGGCGCGAGGCTGCCCGGGCAGCTGTCCGGCGGTCAGCAGCAGCGCGTGGCCCTTGCCCGCGTCCTCGCCACGGATCCACGCGTCCTTCTCTTCGACGAGCCGCTCAGCGCGCTCGACAAGAACCTGCGAGACACACTCAAGTACTCCATCCTCGACCTGCAGCGGCGGACCGGCAAGACGGCGATCTACGTCACCCACGACCAGTCCGAGGCGTTCGCGATCTCGGATCGGATCGTGGTGATGAACAACGGGCACATCGAGCAGGTCGGCACGCAGACGGACATCTACCTCCAGCCCGAGACGCCGTACGTGGCGGAGTTCATCGGTGCCAACAACGGTCTGCGCGGCACGATCGCCGGTCGGGATGGGGATGGCGACGATGCGGGCTGGCTGATCGAAGCGCTCGGTCACACGATCCGCGGCGCCGCGCGGCCAGGTCTCGCGATCGGGCAGGAGGTCGTCGCGTATGTCCGGCCCGAAGACATCGAGATCGTCGAGGCCGGCGACGGTGCCGGGTATGCGAATCTCCTCGACGGCACGATCGACCGGGTCATCTTCGAGGGTGCCACCGCGCAAGTGCGGGTCGACGTCGGCGGGCGTGAGATGCGGGTCGATGTCAGTGGCAACGAGCGCCTGACCCTGATGCGGCGCGACGGGACGGTCCGGCTTGGGTTCCACCCGGTGACCGTCATCCCGGTGTCCGAGGTGCCAGAGGCGTCCTAGCCTACGCGGGTCCACGGATCAATCCGGGAAGGGCGTCCCCAACGTCTGTCCGCCATCGACGACGAGCAGGTGACCGGTGATCCACGCCGCGTCCGCCGACACGAGGAAGGCCACGGCTGCGGCGACGTCGTCGGGCGTGCCGAACCTGCCGATCGGGATCTGGCGGAGGTACTGCGCCGTGTTCTGAGGATCCTCGGTGACGCTTCGTGTCAGGTCCGTGGCGATCAGGCCCGGGCCGACCGCGTTGACGGTGATCCCGTGGGGCGCGAATTCCATCGCCGCCGTCCGCGCCATCGCCAGTACGCCGGCCTTCGAAGCGTTATAGGCAGCGAGGTCGGTCTCCATCCAGAACGCATTCGTCGAGGAGGTCACGACGATGCGGCCACCACGGCCGGCAGCCCGCATGGCCCGGGCGGCCGTCTGGACGCCGATGAAGGCACCCCGCAGGTTGATCGCCATCACGCGATCCCACGTCGCGTCGGAGGTGTCCAGGAACGGCGTCGGTCCGCCGATGCCGGCATTCGCGACGAAGATGTCCAGCCGACCGGCGTCTGACACCACACGTTCGACCAGGGCCTCGATCGCGGCCCGGTCCGATGCGTCGACCTCGACGGCTTCCGCCCGACCGCCGCTCGCGGCACCGCGCGTCAGGTCGCTCGCCGTGGTTCGTGCCGTCTCGAGGTCACGATCGGCGATGTAGACGGTCGCCCCATCACGCACGAAGCGGGCGGCGATGCCACGCCCGATACCCCTCGCGGCACCCGTGACGATCGCCACCTGGCCGGCCAGGGGCGCGGCTGGATCGCGAGCTGCCGCTGTCGGTCCGTCGCCCATGTGCCAACTGTCGCAGGTCTGGGAACCGGTCGTCGCGCCGCGGACGTGAGGGGGCTAGGATGGACTGCCACGCACCACACCTATCCGAAGGGACAGCCCGATGAGCCGTGAAGCCCTCGACGCCCTCGAGGCGTGGCACTCGACCACACTCGCGCTCCGCGAGGCGACGCCGTGGACGGCCGAGTGGGTCCGGCTGCGGATGGTCGCGCAGGAGCAGCGGGCTGCGTACGAAGCGCTCGTCGACCGCCGGCCAGCGACGTCCGAGACCGACAGCGTGGCGTCCGGCGATACGAAGTCCGCCGCCCCGGCCGAAGCGACTCACCGCTGACACCATCCCTGGGCTGACGCGCCGCTCGCGCCGCCCGGCGCGATGAGGCGTCCAGACGATCAGGAGCCCGCGGCTCCGGGCATCGGGTCGATCGAGTCGACCACGAGCGCCGTCCGGCACCAGTAGCCGACCAGGGCCCTGGCGTCGGACGCCGACGTGCCGCCAGGCGTCGGCGCCTCGCATGTCGCGGCGTCGCCGTCGTCGAAATGCGCTTGGATGGTATGGATCGAGGTGTCCTGGCCGCCACAGCTCTTCGGCAGGCCTAGCTCCGGACGGAAATGAGCGTTGACGACGTCCGTGCCGTCCGAGATCGCCACCGTGTAGAGCGCGTGTGGCCCAAGCCAGTCCGGCTGGACCAGCCACGTCGGGCGAGCCTCACCGCACGACATCTCGACCTCGCCCTTGAAGGTGATCGGCTCGTCACCGAAGCAGGTCAGACCGCCATGCGGCTCGCCTGTGCCCATCAGCCGTGCGAGATCGGCGACGGTCACGTCCGACGGCGCCGGACATTCGAGCGTCCGCCCGCTCAACCATCGCTCACCGCCGTGGTCCGATTGCGCCACCCAACCTACGCGGGGCGCGCCATCGACCTCTAGGCTCGGGACGATGACCTGGAACCATTCGTAGTCGTCGGCGACGACGGGGCCGTCGACGACCCACACTGGCGTCCCCTTCGCGAGGAGCTCGTACCGAGCGCCGTCGAGTCCTGGTGTCGAGCGGACGCGAAGCCGGTCGGTAGCGGTGACCGCCGCACCGAGCTTCGGATAGGCGGGATCGACCGTGACGTCACGAACGACGAACCTCGCACGGCACTGGAGGCGCGCCGCGAGATCGGTCGTCGGTCCTGCTGACGAGCCAGCAAGCGCGCGGCACTGCTGGGCAGCCGGGGCGTCGAATGACCCGTCGAGGATCGCCATGACCCCGGAAGGCATCGACCGATCCCGGACCGCGCCATCCGGGTCGATCGCCAGGATCGGTCCATTGCCCGCCGCTGCGGACTGAGCGTCGACCTCCGCGGTCGAGCCGCCGAGGTCCGTCAGCCAGCTCGGACCGTCGTTGGTGCAGCCCGGGTCGGCGGTGCATGCATAGCTCTCGGAGCCATCGGTCACGAACGCCCTAAGACGCAGCTCGCGATGACCGAAGCAGGCGACCCGCTCGGCCGGCGCGAGCCCGACCACATCGGCGATCGTCACCTCGCCCGTCGGGCAGACGTCGGCCGCCTCGCTGATCCAGGGTGTCCCGTCGTGATCGCCGCGGGCCACCCAGCCGGCGGGGAACGTCGCTTGCGGATCCTTCGGATCCCAGGCGGCCACCTGATACCAGTCGTAATCGTTCGCGGTCACGGGACCATCGAGGATCATCAGGCGTGCCCCGACGCCGAGCAGCGGCTCGTACTTGACTGAGTCGTCGGCGACACGCGGTTGCGAGCGGATGCGCAAGCGCCCTGATACGACTTCGGCGATCGAGTCGTGCGGCAATGGCGCCCCGAACGCAGACCCGCCTCCATCCGAGGGAGATGCGGACGGATCGACCGACCGACTCGGTTCGGGCGAGACGACATCGCCGAGCGCCGGCGGTGACGAGGACGGGACATCGGTCAGCTGGTCGACGGGCTGGCTCCGGAATGCCCCGACCGCCGCCGCGCCTGCCAGCATCAGACCAAGGAGCGCCGCTGCGACCAATAGCACCTGCCACTGCGACCGGCGCGGCGGCACGAGTGCTGCCCGCATGACTCGTTGGCGGACGATGGGAGAGGCATCGTGCACCGGCAGCTGCTGGAGCATGCCCTGCAGCCCGATGTGGCTCGCGGCGATCGCGGCACACTCGGGGCAGGCGGCGAGGCCCGCCTCCATGCGGGTGCGCTCGGCCGGCGTCAGCTCGAAGTCGAGCGACGCCACGGCGAGCTGGGCGGCCTCGTGGTCGTGGGTCATCGCGCGACCCCTTCCGCGACGAGGAACGTGCGCAGTCGCTCCCGGGCCCTGAACATCATCGTGCGCGTGCTCGTCTCGGTCCGGCCAAGCGCGTCGGCGATCTCGCGCCCCGAGAAGCCCTGGGCCGCCATGACCAGTGCCGAGCGCTGGTCGTCGGGCAGGATGGTGAGGGCTGCCAGCAGCGTCTCGCTGAGCTCGTGGCGGAGGATCT
>DATNFQ010000250.1:0-17872 GCA_035606295.1 Patescibacteria group bacterium | reverse complement strand
TTCATCGGCTGGTACAACGTCGCGCACGGCTGGGACTTCGACAACGTGATCCTGCTCGACCTGCCCGATTACGCCGTGCTGGACAAGCTCGAGGCCGATGAGGCGACCCGCGCGCTCGGCCACCGCGCCGGCGAGTGGATCTTCGAACGGCATCACTCGATGTTCCTGCGCGAGCGGATGGGCACCGACCTCGAATACCATCGCTGACCCCTTCCCGAGGAGACGATGAGCATCCGACGCGAGAACCTGCCCCCGGGCGATGAGCCGAACAGGAGGCGAACCATGGATACGGGCCGCAACGACCTGCTCGGTGAGATCGCCGCTGACGCGGCGCTCGAGCGCAGTGATTTCCTCGTCCAGTCGACGGAGCAACTGCGACGGTTCCTCGATCGGCACAAGGAGCGGATCGCGGCATACGGCGGGTTGACCCTCATCGACGAGGAACCCGATTACCTGTCGATCGCCGCCGACGGCACGTTCCGCAGCCGCACGCGCTTCCTCGACGACCTGACCGGCGACTGGGTCAGCGAGACCGAGGTCATCGAGACCGCGTCGGAGCTCGTGGAGCTGTACAACCCGGCCGACGTCTTCGCGGCGTTCAGCGAGGCGGCCAAGGAGGCCGCCGGGTTGGCCGAAGAGCCGACGGCGACCGATGACATCCTCGATGCGGCCGGCATCGCGCCCGAAGAGACGATCGGGCTGGGCGACGATCCGTATGCCGCCGCCGCCGACTCTTGGGCGGCGGGCCAGCCGGCGGAGATCGAGCTCGATGACGACGAGGCCGCAGCACGCCGGCTGTACGACCTTGCCCTCGAATACCAGGAGCGGAGCCAGCGCGCGGAGTCGCGCCTGCTCGACGATTTCGAGCAGGCTGCCGCGCCGGCGTCGAACCTGGTCGGTGAGCTGGTCATCGTCGACGATGACGACGAGCGGCTCGTCCTCACGTCCGCGGGCGAATTCCGCGCCGAGGTCGTCCCGGAGGACACCGAGGGGGAGTGGCGGAGCCTGACCGGCCCCGAACAGCTCGTCGAGTTCTACGACCCGACCGACGTCTTTGGCGATCTCGCCGACGCGCTCGCCGAGGCATATCCCTCGGTCGCGCCCGAGCTCGCCGCTTCGAAAGACGCCACCGACGGCACGGACGACGCGGGCGACGACGCCGCTGCCACGGACATCGATGCCGAGGACGACTCCGAGGCGGGCGACGATGACGTCGAGGACGACGAGGAAGGAGCGGGCGCGGAGGGCCGCCCGACCGCGTGACGATGCGGCTCGCCGCGGCCGAGCTGGTCGACAGCCGCGAGATCCTGCCGGGGCAGTGGTTGCAGGCCTACCACGCACCCGACATCGCGAACGGGTCAAGGGCCGGCCAGTTCGTCCACGTGCGGACCGGCGACTACTCCGGGATGGTGTTGCGCCGCCCGTTCTCCATCAACACCGCCGATGCCGCCACAGGCATCATCACGATCCATTTCCGAGTCATCGGGCACGGCACGGAGTGGTTCGCCCGTCTGCGCCACGGCGACCCGATCGATCTGCTCGGTCCGCTCGGTCGGCCGTTCGAAGTCGACGCGCGCAGCCGCCACCTGCTGCTGATAGCCGGCGGGCTCGGGATGGCCGGCGTGCGGATGCTCGCGGATGAGGCGATCCGAGACGGCCGCCAGGTGACGCTGTTGTTCGGTGCGCAGAGCGCTCGCGAGGTGTACCCGTCGAACCTGCTGCCGGACGAGGTCGAATACGTCGTCGCGACCGACGATGGCTCGCTCGGGCATCATGGCTATGTGACCGACCTCGTGCCGGAGTACGAGGGCTGGGCGGATCAGGCGTTCGCGTGCGGCCCGATGCCGATGCTCCGCTCGCTGGCCCGGCTCGCCGAGGGCAGGCGCGGTCGCCTCGGCGTCGCCTCGCTCGGACGCAAGCGCGGCGCCGGTCGGGCGGATCCGCTCGGTTCGCCGGCAGCGCGGCGGAAGGCGTTCATGCAGGTCTCGATGGAACAGAACATGGGGTGCGCCGTCGGGGCGTGTCTGGGTTGTGTCGTCCAGAGCGTGACCGGGACGCCACAGCGCGTGTGTCGCGAGGGTCCGGTGTTCGCGAGTGACGAGCTCACCTGGGACGGGGCCTGGGGATGAAGGCGAAGCGACGCGTGGTCACCTCGAGCGGACGCCCAGCGGGCGCGAAGCGCATGCCTACCGCGCGACCGGTCCGGTCAGCGATCATCCCCGAGGCTCCCCGGCAGCGGGTCGAGAGCGCTTCGGCTTCGATCGCCACGCGTACGCCGGTCGCCGACGCGCCGGCCGCCGATATCGACCTGCGCGTCGACCTCGGACGGGGGCTGGTGCTGCCGAACCCGATCCTCGTAGCGTCCGGCACGTTCGGCTATGGGATCGAATACGGCGATGTCATCGACGTCGACCGTCTCGGAGCGATCTGCTGCAAGGGCACGACGCTCAAGCCGCGCATCGGGAACCCGACGCCACGCGTGACCGAGACGCCCGGCGGGATGCTCAACTCGATCGGTCTGCAGAACCCGGGCGTCGATGCGGTCATCGAGAAGTACGCGGCGACCTGGGCGACGTGGAAGGTCCCGGTCCTCGTCAACGTCGCAGGCGAGTCCGTCGGCGACTACGTCGAGGTCACGCGCCGCCTCGAGGGAGTCCCGGGCATCGCCGGGATCGAGCTCAACATCTCGTGCCCGAACGTCGGCCGTGGCGGGCTCCAGTTCGCGATCGATGCCGACGCCGCGGGCGAGGTCACGGCGGCTGTCCGGCGCGTGACGGATCTGCCGCTGCTCGTGAAGCTCTCCCCGAACGTCGCCGACATCCGACCCATCGCCCGCGCGATCGCCGACGCTGGAGCCGATGCGCTCACGGCGATCAACACGTTGTCGGGCATCGCCGTGGCACCCGCCCGCGACCGGCCGCTCCTAGGCAACATCTACGGCGGTCTGAGCGGGCCGGCGGTAAAGCCCGTCGCGCTGCGGATCGTCTACGAGGCGGCGCAGGCGGTCCGGATCCCGATCGTCGCGATCGGTGGGGTCACTGAGCTCGCCGACGTCCTGGACTTCCTTGCGGTCGGTGCCGTCGCCGTCCAGATCGGGACCGCGATCTTCGCCGACCCGACGCTCCCTGTGCGCCTCGTCGGCGAGCTCTCCGAGGAGTGCCGGCGTCGCGGACTTGCCTCGTACCGTGACCTCATCGGGTCGGCCCTCCCCAAGCGCCCAGCGACGCCGTCGGCCAAGGGTGTCGAGTACAGGCCATGAAGCGGATCGGGTTCCTGTCGTTCGGCCACTGGTCCGAGTCGCCGTATTCGCAGGTCCGTTCGGGTTCGGACGCGCTGATCCAGTCGATCGAGCTCGCCGTCGCGGTCGAGGCGCTCGGCGGGGACGGTGCCTTCTACCGCGTCCATCACTTCGCCAACCAGCTGGGATCGCCGTTCCCGTTGCTCGCTGCGGTCGGAGCGCGAACGAACACGATCGAGATCGGGACCGCGGTCATCGACATGCGCTATGAGAACCCGCTGTACATGGCGGAGGATGCCGGGGCGGCTGATCTCATCGCGGGTGGGCGGCTGCAGCTGGGGATCAGCCGTGGCTCGCCCGAGCAGGTCATCGATGGGTTCCGGTACTTCGGCTATGGACCGGCCGAGGGTGAGACCGATGCCGACCTCGCACGTCGGCATGCCGATGTCTTCCTCAAGGTCATCGAAGGCAACGGATTCGCCGAGCCGAACCCGAGCCCGATGTTCCCGAACCCGCCCGGCCTCCTCAGGGTCGAACCGTTCTCGCAGGGGCTCCGCGATCGCATCTGGTGGGGTGCTGGGACGCGTGCGACCGCCGAATGGGCTGCGGAACAGGGGATGAACCTCATGTCGTCGACGCTGATGACCGAGGACACCGGCGTCCCGTTCCACGCGCTCCAGGCCGAGCAGATCCAGCGGTTCCGGGACGCCTGGAAACAGGCCGGCCACGCGCGCGACCCGCGCGTGTCGGTGAGCCGCAGCATCTTCCCGATCGTCGACGACCGTGACCGTGCCTACTTCGGCAGGAGCGGCGAAGAGCAGGACCACGTCGGCTACCTGGACGCCCAGACCCGGGCGATCTTCGGCCGGTCGTATGCCGCCGAGCCGGACGTGCTCGTCCGACAACTCGCCGAGGACACGGCGATCGAGGCCGCCGACACGCTCATGCTGACCGTCCCGAATCAGCTCGGCGTCGACTACAACGCGCA
The DNA here is from genome assembly GCA_035606295.1 of Patescibacteria group bacterium. GTDB lineage: Bacteria > Chloroflexota > Limnocylindria > Limnocylindrales > CSP1-4 > SPCO01. The sequence goes on along the minus strand of DATNFQ010000250.1, from coordinate 13,646 downwards.
CGTGATCGAGAGCGTCCTGACGCACCTCGCCCCGGCCCTCGGCTGGCGCTGACCGCCGCCATCGGCCGAGGGGACTAGGATTCAGGCGATGACGACGATCAAGCCAGCGGTCGACCTGGCCGCGCGGGGGGCAGTCGCCGCCCGGACCGAGGAGCTCTTCCGCGCATCCGGCGCGCTTCGCGAGGGCCACTTCCAGCTCAAGAGTGGGCGCCACGGCGACGCCTACGTGGAGAAGTTCGCCGTGCTCGCCGATCCGGCGGCGACGACAGAGCTCGTCTCGTTCTGGGTCGCTCAGGTCCGTGGAGCCGCCACGAGCGGAGACGCCGAGGGCGCACGACCGCCAGTCGACCTCGTGGCCGGCCCGACGACCGGCGGCATCATCCTCGCGTTCGAGACGGCCAGGCAGCTCGGGACGCTCGGGATCTTCGCCGAGGAGGTACGCGACCCGGAGGGCGGCACGCGCCGCGATTTCCGGCGCGGGTTCTCGATCCTCCCGGGGGAGCGGGTCCTGCTCGTCGACGACATCCTGACGACCGGCGGCTCGCTGCTCGCGATGATCCCCGCGGTGGAGGCGCTCGGTGGCGAGATCGTGGAGTGTGTCGTCCTCGTGGACCGCAGTGGCGGACGCGAGACGCTGACCTCACCCACGACCGGGCGGACATATCCCCTGCGGGCGCTGTGGCAGCTCGAGCTACCGACGTACGAGCCCGGTGAGGCGACGTGCCCTCGCTGTGCGGCCGGCGACCCGTTGAAGGTGCCGGGCAGCTCGGGAACGGACTCGACCGCGACCGGCGGCTGACTCGTGGATCGCCGCACACGGATCCTCTTCGCGGCGTTGCTGATCGCGGTCGTCGTTGGGACGGCGATCGCGGCCTTGCTGCTGTCCGATCCCGCAGAGCTCGACCTCCCGCCGGGGACGCAGTCGATGACCGGGGTCGTGGTCCAGGTCGACGGATCGGGGGGACTCAACAACGTGAACGGGTTCGTCCTGCGCCAGGCCGGCGGCGAGCTGACGGAATTCAGCCTCCGCGACCTTCGGAACGGGACGCAATTCCCGCCCGGTCATCTAGCGGAGCACCAGGCCACGGCCGCGCCGATCCGGGTCTGGTTCCTCGTCGACGGCGACGAGAACATGGCGCTCAAGCTCGAGGACGCGCCGGGCTGACCGCAGCTCCGGACGAGCTGGCTAGCCCTTCTCGACCGTCGTCATCGCCTTGTCGAGCTCCTCGTCGCTGAAGATCAGCATGAACGAGTTCGTCACGATGCCGTTCTTGTCGACCACGAACACCCACGGCTCGCTCGGGAGGTGCCACTCGTCGGTCGCCTTCGTCGGCGTGAGGTTGCCACTCGCGTCGAGGATGGGCTGGAGCCCGCCATCTGCGTATTGCAGCTGGTATGGCTCCACGTTGATGACCGTGACGCCGGGATGCTTGGCGGCGATCGGCTTGATGCGATCGAGCGTCGGACCGCACTGCTTGCTGACGCAGAACTTGGGCGTCGCGAAGGCGACGACGAACGGCTTGTGCGCCGCGACCGCATCGGCGATCGACGTCGTGTAGAAGGCGGGGTCGGGGTTCGGATCCGTCGAGATCTTCGAGATGTCACCACCGACGCCGTCAAGGGTCGGGGTGTCCGACGCAGGAGCCTTGTCGCCGACGGAGATGACCGAGGTGCTCGGCTGGACCTCCATCGTGGTCCGGATCGTCTCTGCGCTCCCTCCCGCAGGCGTCGTCGTGAGTTCGACGCCGTAGTCGCCGGCCGTCGGCAGGTCGAGGTCGATCACGTAAACGCCGACCTGCGGCTCGATCGCCCAGATGAAGGTCGCGGGGCCCTCGGCGACGGGCTTCTTCGGATCGGCCCCCAGGTCGAACGCCTTGACGTCGACCTTTCGGTCGGGCTTCGCCACCGGGACGTTCTGCGAGTCGAGGAACGAGAACATCAATCTCGTGGTACCGCACGTGACGGTGCCGGACGGGTTGATGATCTGCGGGAACACCGATGGCGACTGGCTCGTGACGTCCCAGCCTTCGGGTGTGTCCGCCGGGGCCGGCGTGACGGGACACGCACCGGCGGCCGCAGATGCCGATGCTCCGGGTGCCACGGAGGCTCCGCCACTCGCCCCGCTGCCGCCTGTGCAGGCCCCTGCCAGGAGCGCGACCGCGCAGAAGATGGCGGGACGGGTCCATCGGGTCATGGCCGAAGCGTAGCCGAGGTCTCCGTTCGGGGCCGTGCACGGGCTCGCGCTAGAATGTCCGCGCGTTTCCCGTCCCGGCCACCCCCAGTGCCTCGCGCCCAGGAGACTCCTTGACCCGCTTCCAGAGACTCGCCGCGGTCACGCTCGCGACGACGCTGTCGCTCGTGACGATCGGCGTGATCGTGCGAGCCACGGACTCGGGGCTCGGCTGTCCGGACTGGCCGCTCTGTCATGGTCAGATCCTGCCGCCCCTGAACGACGCCAAGGCATGGATCGAGTGGATCCATCGGACGGTCGCGGCCATCATCGGGTTCGAGATCCTCGGGTTGGCGATCCTCGCCTGGGTCGACCATCGGGACCGTCGGTCGCTGCTGTGGCCGTCGATCGGGGCGGTCGGGCTCGTTGGCTTCCAGGCATGGCTCGGGCGCGAGACCGTCCGGCTCGGCAACAGCGGGGAGTCGGTCACGGCGCATCTCGCGACCGCGATGCTGCTGGTCGCCTTGCTCGTCTTCGTGACCGTCCGGGCCGGCTTCCCGGCCCGCCTCGGCTCCGGCGGTGCAAGCCAGCGCTTCACGCTGTTCGCGGCCTTCACGACGCTCGCCACATTCGCACTTCTGCTGTTCGGGTCGCACGTCACCGCGACCGACACGGCCCTCGTCTTCCCCGACTGGCCGCTGATGAACGGGACGCTCGTTCCCGCGCTGAACGACCTCACATCGCCGCATGTGCTGCATCGCTGGGTCGCCGCGGTCGTCGGGGTGATCGTCGCGACGCTCGCCGTCGTCGCGTGGCGGACGCAGCGCGACGAACCGACGCTGGTCCGATTGGCCGTGGGTGCTGCCGTCCTCTTCGCGATCCAGGTGATCGTCGGTGGCCTGCAGGTGATGACGCACCTGTCGGCGTGGACCCAGACGCTCCACCTTGCGCTCGGTGCCGTGATCTTCGCGATGCTCGTGGGCCTCACCGTCACGAGCTATTACGCCGCTCGCTCGGTCGCGGTCGGTGCAGGCGATGGTCACCCTGACGGCACACGACCGGGGATCCAGCCAACGACGCGTGACCGTGTCCGTGCCTACATCGCGCTGACCAAGCCGCGGATCATCGAGCTGCTGCTGGTCACCACCGTCCCCGCGATGGTTCTCGCGACCCGCTGGGTGCCCGGCCTCGACTGGGGCGACTGGGGCTGGAAGGTGGTCTGGACGCTGATCGGCGGCACGCTCGCGGCCGGCAGCGCCAATGCGATCAACTGCTATCTCGATCGCGACATCGACTCGCTCATGACCCGTACGCGCCGACGCCCGCTCCCCGCGCATCAGGTCGAACCCGAGAACGCCGTCATCTTCGGGATCGTGCTCGGCGTCCTGTCATTCGCCCTGATGGCGTGGACGATCAACCTCCTCGCCGCGTTCCTGACGCTGCTTGCGATCGGGTTCTACGTGGTCGTCTACACGATGCTGCTCAAGCGTTCGACCCCACAGAACATCGTGATCGGCGGCGCGGCCGGGGCGCTGCCACCGGTCATCGGCTGGGTCGCCGTGACCGGCAACATCGGGATCCCGGCGCTGATCCTGTTCGCACTCGTCTTCTACTGGACGCCGCCGCACTTCTGGGCGCTCTCGCTCCGGATCCGCAAGGACTACGCGGCGGCCGGGGTGCCGATGCTCCCCGTGGTCCGTGGTATCCCCGAGACGACGCGTCAGATCGCGCTCTACACCGTGCTGATGGTCGCGATCTCGCTGATCCTGTGGCCGGTCGCGCGGATGGGTCTGGTCTACCTCGGCGCGGCCGTCGGCCTTGGTGCCGTGTTCGTCTGGCAGGCCGTGGCGCTCTGGCGGCGCGGTTCGTCCGAGGAGGCGTCGACGCAGGGGGCGATCCGCCTCTACAAGTACTCGATCAGCTACCTGTCGCTGTTGTTCGTCGCGATCGCGGTCGACGCGCTCGTCCTGATCTGACCGACCGCGGCCGCGAGGTCGCGATGACTTCGTGAGACCGACCGGTCTCGCGTCTCCTGCCCCGAACGCCCCGTCCTGTCACCATGCGAGCCATGGACATCACCTTCCTGGGCGGCGCCACCACCGTGACCGGCTCGACGCACCTGATCACGACCGATCGCGCCCGCGTCCTCGTCGACTGCGGCATGTTCCAGGGGAGCCCGAACGAGTCGATCCGCAACCGCGTCCCGTTCGGATTCGATCCGGCGACGCTCGATGCGGTCCTACTGACGCACGCGCACCTCGATCATTGCGGTCGGCTGCCCCTGCTCGTGAAAGAGGGCTACGACAAGACGATCCTGGCGACCGCCGGGACCTGCGAGCTCGCCTCGCTCGTGCTGCTCGACTCCGGGCACCTCCATGAGGAGTTCGCCAAACGCGAGGCGCGCTGGGAGCGCCGCCACCCCGACAAGGTCGACGCGGACGATGCCAAGCAGGAGGCGGCCTACCAGGCGGCCGTCGACCTCGCAGCGACGGGTGGCTCGGAGGAGGCGACGGTCGAGACCGAGAGCTCCCCGGCCGGCGCGGCCGCGGCCACCGCGGCGTCTCCTGTCGCGACCGGGGAGCATGTCGCGACGACCGTCGAACCTGAGCCCCCGCACGACTGGGCGACGCGGGACCCGGAGGCCGAGTTGCGCCAGCAGCCACCGGAGCTCCAGATCGATCTCGACGCGCCGCTGTACACGGTCGACGACGCGCAGGAGGCGATCGCGCATCTTCGGCCGATCGATTACGACGAAGAGCGCGAGGTTGCGCCGGGCGTCTGGGCGACGTTCCTCGATGCCGGCCACATCCTCGGCTCGGCGATCATCCGGCTTCGCGTGCAGGACGCCGGCAAGGAGTACGTCATCGTCTGTTCCGGCGATCTCGGCCGGCCGGACACCCCGATCATCCGCGACCCGACGTACCTCACCTCGGCCGACTACGTGCTCATCGAGTCGACGTACGGCGGCCGCGAGCATGAGCCGCAGGATGAGGCGATCCGGATCCTCGCCGAGACCGTCCGAATGGTCTCCGACGCAGGCGGCGTGCTGCTCGTCCCGTCCTTCGCGATCGGACGGACCCAAGAGGTCGTCTGGGAGCTCGACCGGCTGATCGAGCGGGGCGAGATCCCGCTGCTGCCGCTCTACCTCGACTCGCCGATGGCGACCAAGGCCACCAACATCTACCGCAAGTACAGCGACTACTTCGATGAGGAGACCGCCAAGCTGCTGCACGAGGGCGCGACGCCGCTCGACTACCCGTCCCAGGTGGTGACCAACACCCCCAAGGAGTCCGCCCAGATCCAATTCGCGAAGCGGCCCTACATGATCGTGGCGTCGAACGGGATGCTGACCGGGGGCCGCGTCGTCGGCCACCTCCGCCATCTCATCGACGATCCCGGGGCGACGCTGCTGTTCGTCGGATACCAGGGCGAGGGAACGCTCGGCGCGCACCTCCAGGCCGGTGCCACGACGGTCCGCCTGGATGGTCAGGTCCGTCAGGTCCGCTGCAAGATCCGCTCGATCGCAGGTTTCTCCGCGCACGCCGACGAGAACGAGCTCCTCGACTGGATCGGGCGGTTCGCGACCGGCAAGCGGCCCGGCGATCCAGGGTTCCCGCGGACGGTGTTCCTCGTCCACGGTGACCCCGAAGCGCAGATCGCGCTCGAGCCGAAGGTCCGCGCGCTCGGCTTCGAGACGCACGTGCCGCGATGGCACGAGCGCGTGACGCTCGACTAGCCTGCGAGCCGGACGTTGCGACTCGGTCGCAAGGTGCGAATCCGCACCAGTTGTAAGGTCCCAGACCTTGCATGGGACCTCCGTACCGGATAACGTAGGCCTTGGCCTTATCCGGGGGGAGATCGGCCGAACAGATGCCCGGTTGGGATATCCCAGCCGGGCATCGCCACGTCTGGCGCTACGTGGTCCTCCGCCGGCCAGGAGCGCGTCGAGCGCCTCGGCGAAGCGGCGTTCCAGGCGGTCGTTCCACACCGTGCGCCACCCGGGCCATCAGGCGGAACACCACAGGCAATAGGATCCCCAGGCCCCACGATCGGCCGACCGTTCCGCCACCCGCGGGGACTCCAGGACCCGGGGAGGCCCCGCTGCGCTGGGGAGGTCCGCCGTCCATGGCCATGCCGCTCGCGACACCCGCGACGACCGAATCCTCGACCCTCTACTTCGGCCCGTGGTACCGGCGCTCGCCGTTCTTCGAGAAGACCCTCGAGGCGGGATGCAGCGCGTACGACATCTACAACCACATGTACCTGCCGGGTTACTACGCGGACCCGGTGGAGGAGTACTGGGCTCTCCTCGAGGGCGTGACGCTCTGGGACGTCAGCGTGGAGCGGATCGTCGAGATCACGGGTCCCGACTCGAGCGCGTTCATCAACATGCTGACCTGTCGCGACCTCACGAAGTGCGCGGTGGGACAGGGGAAGTACGTGCTGATCACCGCAGATGACGGCGGCATCGTCAACGATCCCGTCCTGCTCCGCGTCGAGCAAGACCGCTGGTGGCTGGCCCTCGCAGATTCGGATGCCGGGCTGTACGCCCGGGGCGTCGCGGTCAACAGCGGGATGGACGTCGCCGTCCGCGAGCCCGAGATCTACCCGGTCCAGGTCCAGGGCCCGAAGTCGAAAGACACGCTGGTCACGCTGTTCGGCCCCGACGTGCTCGATATCAAGTACTACTGGACACTCACCACCGAGGTCGACGGGATCCCGGTCGTCATCTCGCGCACGGGCTGGACGGGTGAGGTGGGGTACGAGATCTACCTGCGCGATGCGTCGCGCGGCGCGGACCTGTGGGACCGGATCATGGAGGCGGGCAAGCCCCACGGCATCCGTCCGATCGCTCCGTGCGAGGCCCGCCGGATCGAGGCCGGCATCTTCAACTACGGCTCCGACATCACGATCGATGACACGCCCTTCCACGTCATGGGGCTGGAGCGTCTCGTCGAGCAGCAGGACGCCGACTACATCGGCAAGGCGGCCCTCGAAGAGATCCGAGTCAAGGGCGTCGATCGCAAGCTCATCGGCATCGAGATGGACGGCGACGCGCTGCCCTTCGAGTTGTCGCGGAAAAGCCGAGCGTTCCATGATGGCGAGCACGTCGGGACGGTGACCGACCTCATCTGGTCGCCGCGACTCGAACGGAACATCGGGTACGTGTGGATGCCGATCGCGCTCGCGGGCGCCGGCACGCCGCTCGAGGTCGAGGCCCCGGACGGAAGCCGGTGGCAGGCTCGCACGGCCGCGATCCCGTTCCTCGACCCGAAGAAGGACGTCCCGAAGTCATGACCTCGAGCGCGACCACCAACGGTCTCTCTGGTCCGCTGACCGCCGACGAGATCGCGGCGGTCCGCAAGCCGTATCGCGCGGCGTCGCTGCTGCCCGGCCGCGCGTACCACGACGCCGCGATCCACGACTTCGAGCGCGAGGTCTGGTTCCGACGCGACTGGATGATCGTCGGCCGCGAGGAGGACGCCCCCGAGCGCGGCACGTACTTCCTTGCGCAGATCGGCGACGAGCCGTTGGTCATCGCCCGCGGCAGCGACAGCACGCTGCGCGCGTTCTACAACGTGTGTCGCCATCGCGGCACGGCCGTCGTCGAGGAGGCCTGCGGCAAGGCCGTTCGGTTCCAGTGCCCGTACCACTCGTGGATCTACGACCTCGAAGGCAACCTCGTCCGCGCCAAGCACACCGAGGACCTCGAGGACTTCGAGCGCAAGGACTTCGGCCTCGTGTCGGTCCGGATGGAGACCTGGCAGGGGTTCGTGTTCGTCTGCCTCTCCCCGGAGACGCCGCCACTGCACGAATGGCTGGGCGACCTGCCGCCGCATCTGGAGCGGTTCGACTTCTCCCGCCTCCGCGTCGCCCACACCGAGACGTACGAGGTCGACTCGAACTGGAAGTTCATCGCCGAGAACTACAGCGAGTGCTACCACTGTCCGGGCATCCACCCGCAGCTCAACAAGCTGACGCCGTATGACGTCGGCGGCGACTTCGCCCCGACCGGCCCATGGCAGGGCGGCTGGATGGAGCTGGTCGACGACGCCGAGACCATGGCCGTCGACGGTGGGCATCGGAACGGGCGGCCGTCGATCCCCGGCGTGACCGAGGTCGACGAGCGGCGGATCTACTACTACCTGATCTGGCCCTCGACGTTCCTGTCGATCCATCCGGATTACCTGCTGATCCACCGGCTTGAGCCCGCGGGTCCCGATCACACACGCGTGATCTGCCAATGGTTCTTCGAGCCGGCGACGATCGCGGCGCCGGACTTCGACCCGTCGGACGCGATCGCGTTCTGGGATCTGACCAACCGGCAGGACTGGCACGTCTGTGAGCTCCAGCAGCGCGGGACGCGTTCCCAGAGCTGGACGGCCGGCCGCTACTCGAACCAGGAGCCGAGCGTCCACGCGTTCGACCTGATGGCGGTCGACCGTTACGCCAACGATGGCGTCAACTCGCAACGGACCGTGCGCTTGCGCTACGACGTGCCACCGCCCCTGGACGGGGACACGTTCGAGGGCGGGATCGCGGCCGCGCGCCTGCCGCGGGCGACACCGACCGGTCCGACCCGGAACGCGGCACGGACCAAGGCGAAGAGCGGGACCGCCGCGGCACCGTAGCCGACGACCAGTGGTCGGCGCCGCAGACTGCCTAGGTGGCGGCCTCGTCGGCGACCGGTCGGCGCGGCCCGCTGTCGAACGCGCCCGCCCGCCACGCGATGAGGATCGCGATCGCGGTGACGGCGACGATGATCGTCGAGATCGCGTTGATCTCGGGCGTGACCCCGAACTTGATCTTGCCGTAGATGTAGAGCGGTAGCGTCGAGCTGCCGACGCCCGAGTTGAACGTCGTCACGACGTAGTCATCGAAGCTCAGCGAGAACGCGAGCAGACCTCCGGCGATCACGGCCGGGAGGATCAAGGGCAGGGTCACGTGGACGAACGCGCCCCACGCGGAGGCGCCGAGGTCGCGTGCCGCTTCCTCGAGGCGCGGATCCATGTTCGCGGCCCGGGCGCGCACGACCACGGCCACGTACGACACACAGAACGTGATGTGGGCGATCCACAGCTGGGCGAGCGACCCGTGCGCGTCGAACAGCTGCAGGAAGAACAGCAGCAGGGACAAGCCCATGACGATCTCGGGCGTGAGCATCGGGACGAGGAGCAGCGTCTCGGTCGCGCCCCGCCCGCGGAACGTGAGTCGTGCCAGACCGAGACCGAGCAGCGAGCCGATGACCGTCGAGACGATGACCGCGACGAGCGCGACCTCGAGGGTCACCGTCAGCGCGTCGAGCAGCTCACCGTTCGAGAAGAGCTTCGGATACCAGTCGAGCGTGAAGCCCTGCCACACGAGGCCGCGGCGCGCCTTGTTGAACGAGAAGATGATCAACACGACGATCGGGGCGAACAGGAACGCGTAGACGATCAGCGCATACGCGGACAGCCAGCGGTTGCGTTCGCGTGCCATCAGTCGGCTGCCTGGTCGTCAGTCGCCACCGGCGACCTCCCGTCGCAACGTCCGCAGCGCGACGAGCGTGCCGGTCAACGTCACGATCATCAGCACGAACCCGAGTGCTGCCCCGTACGGCCAATCGCGGCCGGCCAGGAACAGCTCCTGGATGTTCTTGGCGATCGTCGTCGTGCCTGGTCCACCGAGCAGGTCCGGGGTCACGAAGTCGCCGAGCGCCGGGATGAACGTGAGCAACGCGGCGGCGACGATGCCCGGCATCGTCAGCGGCAGTGTCACGTGCAGGAACGCGTCACGGCCCGATGCGTACAGATCGCGGCCGGCGGCGATCAGGTTCGGGTCAAGTCGGTCGATCGATACGAACAGCGGAAGGATCGCGAACGGCAGGAATCCGTACGTCATGCCGAGGATGACCGACAGGTCGGTGTTCATGAGGATGATCGGCTCGCTCGTCAGCCCGAACGCCTGGAGGAGCGAGTTCACGACCCCGTTGTCGCGCAGCAGGATGATCCAGGAGTAGGTGCGGATCAGGTAGCTCGTCCAGAACGGAAGCATCACGAGGATGATCAGCAACACCTTGTGGCGCCCGCCGTAGCGGCTGATCCAGTAGGCGATCGGGTAGCCGATCGCGAGTGACAGGATCGTCGTGATCGTCGCGAATCTGATCGAGTTCAGGAACGTCGGGATGAAGACCGGGTCGAACGCCTTCGCATAGTTGTCCAGCGAGGGGTTCGCAAGGGTGATCCGGTCGAGCGCGTCCCGCGACCCGAGGCTGACGACGAAGATCAGCAGCAGCGGGACGATGAAGAAGAGGACGAGCCAGCCGACGCCCGGCAGGACGAGGGCAGCGGCGCGCAACCGGGCGATGCGGCCCGGGGCATCCGCGACCGGGGTGGAGGCCGCGGATGCTTCAGCCGGCTGGACCGCGGCCCCCATGGACGGCGCTTAACCCCGCAGCTGCTGCCAGCGCGACAGGTACTCGTCGCGCACCGACTGGTCGAGCCGGAGGAGCTCCTCGAGCTTGTCGACGATCTCCTGGTCGGGGTTGATCGTCGGGTCGGACAGGATCGCCGGGTCGATGAACTCCTTCGCCGCGGCGTTCGGGCCCATGTAGTAGATGAGGTTCGTGTTCGCGGCACTGTTGTGCGCGTCCAGCAGGTGGTTGATGAACAACTGGGCAGCCACCGGATGCGGCGAGCCGGTGAAGGTCGCGACCGTGTCGGAGCCCTTCACGCCCCCCTCTTCGGGGATGTAGTAGGCGAAGTCCGGGATGGTCTCCTGGATGGCGAACCGGTCTGCGCCCCAGATATGGCCGATCCACACGTCGCCTGAGGTCATGGTCCCGATCGTGTCCGTCGAGTACGTCCGGACAAGCGGCTTCTGCTGCTCAAGCAGGGCGAGCGCCTGGTCCATCTCCGCCGTGTTCGTGCTGTTCGCGGAGTGGCCCTGCTGGATCAGCGTGAGCCCAAACACCTCTTGCCAGTCGTCGAGCATCGAGATGTGCTGCTTCCATCGCGCGTCCCACAGCGCCTTCGAGCTCGTCGGCTCCTCCTTGACGCGCTTGGGGTCGTAGCCGACGCCCGTCGTCCACCACATGTAGGGGACGGTGTAGGTGTTCCCGGGATCGTACCCGGGGTTCGCCCATTCCTGGCCGAGGTTGACGATGTTCGGGAGCATCGACTTGTCGAGCTTGGCGATGACGCCCCGCTCGACCATATTCGGGACGTCGACCGAGATCGGGAAGCTGATGTCGTAGTCGCCGCCATCCTCGCCGATCTTCTGGTACATCTCGTCAGTGGTCGAGAAGAAGCTCTGGGTGACCTTGACGCTGAACTGGTCCTCGAACGACTTGATCACGTCGTCCGCCAGGTAGTCGGTCCAGTTGAGGATGTTGAGCGCGCCCTCTGGCGACGGCTGTGCCGTGGGCGAGGGCGACGCAGACGGAGGCGCGACAGACGCAGCGACCGATGGCGCCGCCGAGGAGGGGGCAGCAGACGCCGATCCGCCGCTCGACGTGCAGGCCGCGATGATCGGCGCGAGCGCGGCGGCACCGCCCACGAGCGCGATCCGCTCGAGCAGATATCGCCGCGAGATGCGGTGCTCGACCATGTAGCGGACCAGTTCCTTCTCGAGGTCGATGCTCGAGCCGTCGTGTCGATCGGTCATGGCGCGCTCTCCTCTTGTCCGGCCGTCGGCGCGAGGACCAGCGCCTCGCTCGGCGGCCATGCGATATCGACATCGCTTCCGACGGCGTGCCGTTCACCCGTCTTCGGAGCGAGCACGGTGATCGACAGACCGCCGTGCGTACGGACCTGGTATTGGACGCTGCCACCCATATAGGCGACCTGTTCGACCTGGGCGCGCAACGGTGGGACCCCGTCCGGGGACGTCCCATTCGAAGCCTTGACGAAGATGGATTCGGGCCGGATCGAAAGTTCGATGCTTTGGCCGGCCACGAGATCGCGGCCGACGACCCGACACACGTCACCGCCCTCGAGTCGGACGAGGGCCGCTTCGCTGTCGATCGACTCGATCGCGCCTGCCAGCAGATTGGTCGTGCCGATGAAGTCGGCCACGAAACGAGTCTGTGGCCGCTCGTAGAGCTCCTCGGGCGTCCCGAGCTGCTCGACCTGGCCCAGGTGCATGACGGCGATCCGATCGCTCATCGTCAGCGCCTCTTCCTGGTCGTGGGTCACGTAGACGAACGTGATGCCGACCTCGGACTGGATGCGCTTGAGCTCGATCTGGAGCTGGCGCCGAAGCTTGAGGTCGAGCGCGCCGAGCGGCTCGTCCAGCAGGAGCACGTTGGGTCGATTCACGAGCGCCCGGGCGAGGGCGACGCGTTGCTGCTGGCCGCCCGACAGCTCGGACGGCTTGCGCTTCTCGTAGCCCTTCAGACGCACGAGGTCGAGGGCCTCGCTGACACGCAGGTCGATCTGCTGGCGGTCCACCTTCTTGCGCCGCAACCCGAAGCCGATATTGCCGGCGACATCGAGGTGCGGGAACAGCGCGTATTGCTGGAAGACCATGTTGACCGGTCGCTTGTCCGGCGGGTCGTGCGTGATGTCTCGACCGCGGAGCAGGATCCGGCCACCGGTCGGCAGCTCGAAGCCACCGATCATCCGAAGCGTGGTCGTCTTGCCGCAGCCGGATGGTCCGAGCAGCGAGAAGAACTCTCCGGAGCGGATCTCGAGGGAGACGCCGTCGACCGCCCGGACCGCACCGAACCGCTTCTCGAGGTCGATGAGGCTGATCTCGGCCGAGCCGTCGCTGGGGAGCGTCATCGGAAGGGCGAGCCTACGTTCGTCATCCAAGACGGTGCGCAGACCGTCTCGTTATCCGCAACGGGCGCGGAAACGCTGCGGAGGCTACCTCTAAAGGCGGAGTCCCGCCGAAATCAGCGTCGTTCGGTGCTTCGCGTACCGCGTCCGCTCGATGGCAGGAAGCCTCTGGTCGGCGAGGCTGCGTCCAGTCCCGCCATAGGGACCGATGGGAGCCCGATGATGAACGCCTACTTCGCAGAGATCACCGCCAACGAGCGGATGGCCGAGTTCCACCGCGACGCGGCGCATGCCCGGTTGATCCGGGAGGCGCGTCGCGGAACGGGCGCACGCTCCGCGGCGAGGTCCCATCGGGCATCGAGGATCGTCGCGGCCGCCTCGTTCGCCGTGACCCTGTGGATGGCCATGGCCGCGTGAACGCCATGGCCGCCCCTATCATCGACGCCATGTCCGGCCGTCTCGTCAGTCCGATCGTGGTCGGGCGCGCGGCGGAACTGGCGACGATCGCGGACGGGCTTGACGCGGCCCGTGACGGCACCGCGGCGACGATCCTGCTGGCCGGCGAGGCGGGGGTCGGGAAGAGTCGCCTGGTCGCTGAGGCGATGCGCTTGGCCGACGAACGTGGGATGCAGGTCTTGCGTGGCTCATGCGTGAACATCGGTTCGGCGGGTGTCCCGTACGGCCCCATCGTCGAGGCCCTGCGCGAACTGCAACGC
>DATNFQ010000249.1:0-9010 GCA_035606295.1 Patescibacteria group bacterium | reverse complement strand
CCTGGGTGCCGATACGACGGATGCGTCTCGTGACCGGGGCGGAAGTAGAAGATCCGTCCACGGCCACGTTCGTAGCAGCAACCGCTCCGGAACACCTCGCCGCCCGAGAACCAGCTGATCAGGACGAGACGGTCCGGCGCCGGCACGTCGAAGTGTTCGCCGTACATCTCCTCCGCGTCGAGGGTGAAGCCCTCGCCGAGGCTCTCGGCGATCGGGTGGGCAGGGTCTACGACCCACAGACGCTCACGGTCACCTGACTCGCGCCAGTTCAGGTCGCACGTCGTGCCCATCAGGCGCTTGAAGATCTTCGAGTGGTGACCGGAGTGGAGGACGATGAGACCCATGCCGTCGAGGACTCGGCTGTGGACGCGCTCCACGACGACGTCATCCACCTCGCCGTGCGCGACGTGCCCCCACCAGGTGAGCACGTCGGTCTCAGCGAGGACGTCGTCGGTGAGGCCGTGGTCAGGCTCGTCGAGGGTCGCGGTGCGGACGTCGAAATCCGCGTCACGCAGTCCCTCGGCGATGATCGTGTGGATCCCGTCCGGATACACCGCGGCCACCGCTGGATCGTTGCGTTCCTGGCGGTACTCCGTCCAAACCGTGACGCGCGTCACGACGCCGCGGGCTCTAGCGATGGGGCGGGACCGGACGCCGGGACTCGCTCGAGCGGGACCGCACTCCCGAGCGTGACGACTGCACCGTCGTTCTGCGCCGACAAGCGGATCGCGTCCCACAGGCGAGCCATCCGGAGGCCGACCTCCGCCGGGTTCGGGTTGGGCGCTTCGCCGGCTCGCACGTGGACGAAACGCTGCCACACGGACCCAGGTGTCTCGGCGGGGATCCGACGGAAGCGTTGGTGGCCTTCGCGCTGGAGCTCGAGCAGCTCCCCGTAGATCCCGGTCCGCAGGATCGCCTTGGTCGTGAAGAACCGGATCTCGGAGCCCAGCGACGGGATCGCCCTCCCGCAGCCGTTCATGGTCGCGAGGGCACCGGAGGCGAGGCGGCCCATCACGACCGTTCGGACATCGACCGGATAGTCGTCGTCGGCCTGCCATGCGGCCACGTCGATGAAGTCCTCGCCGGCCAGATCGGCGACGGTGTTGAGCAGGTGGGCGCCGGTATCGAACATGAAACCGCCGCCCGCCGCCTCAGGCTCCTGGCGCCATGACCCAGCCGTGTTGGTAGCCCAGTCCTGCCAGACGACCGCGCTGATGTTGAGGATCTGGCCGAGCTCACCGGAGCGCAGCAGCCGGCGCGCCTCCGTGCCCCGGGTGGACGCCGTGCCCTGGAACGCGACCATCAGCGTCCGTCCGGTCCGGTCGCGCGTCTCGATCAACGCCTCGGCCTCCGCCGCGGTCATCACCATCGGCTTTTCGAGGATGACGTCGAGGCCGGCCTCCATGCAGGCCGCCGCCTGTGCGAAGTGGAGGACGTGGGGCGTGACGATGACGACTGCGTCGAGCTGGTCGGCATATGTCTCGACGAAGCGCTGCCAGTCGGGCTCGTTCGGCGGAAGCGGGAGGATCCGTTCCTCGAAGAGCTTCTCGGCAAGCCCGTACGCCATCGCCGACGGCTCGCATACGGCGACGATCCGGCCGCCGTGATCGAGGATATCTCGGGCGTGTTCACGGGCCATCGTCCCGAGGCCGATGAAACCGACACGGGCGGCGGTCGCTCGTTGCATCTCGTCGAAGCTTCCCCTCGCTGCTGCGCCAGATCCGCCGGCGCGTCGAGGAAAGGCTAGTCCACGGGCGCCGACAAGCGCCGCTTTGCTGCGTACGCCGCCGCCTCGATCGCGATCCTTCTGCAGCCTTCGCCGATCAAATGTAGTTGACGCAGAAACGACAGGTGGAGTACGGTAGTTGGGCTAGGAACAAATCAGTTGGCCGTCCACAAAATGGCCACGAGGAACGAATGGACACGCTTGATCTCGCGCTCTTCATCCTTCAGATCGCCGTCGGTCTGACCTTCGCCGCGCACGGTGCCCAGAAGCTGTTCGGTTGGTGGGAAGGCCCGGGCATGGCTGGATGGGAAACAGCCATGCATCGCATGGGGTTCCGTCCGCCCCGCCTCTTCGCTTGGGTCTCGGCCCTCGTCGAGTTCGTCGGCGGGCTGATGCTGGCGATCGGCTTCCTGACGCCGCTCGTCGCGGCCGCGATCGTGGCTCAGGCGGTCGTGATCATCGGGCGCGCGCACTGGGCCAACGGCTTCTTCAACCAGCGCTCCGGGATCGAGTACCCGCTGCTGCTCGGCGCGGGCGCCGCGGCTCTCGGGCTCGCGGGGCCGAGCGTGCTCAGCGTCGACTCGGCGCTCGGCTTCGTCGTCGATCCGACCATCCGTGTCGCGCTCGTGATCGCCGGGATCGTCGCGGGTCTCGTCGTCCTGACGATCCCGCGCCTCGGCGCACAGACCCGCCCGACGAGCGCCTGACCGGCGCCCGCGACAAGGCCGGCGAGCGTCGCGTCGCGTCGCTTCGACCGTCGTCTGTCATCCTCTCGACGAGAGGGGACGATGACATCGACGACGACTCCGACGTGCACACGGGCCGAGCTCGCCCAGCGCTCCGGCGTGGATGAGGCTTACATCGATCGTCTCGGCACGCTCGGGATCCTCACTGCGGTCGCCGACGACGGGACGCGTTTCCGGGCCACGGATGTCCGGCGTATCGCCATCATCCGAGCGCTCGAGTCGGGCGGGGTCGGTCTCGAGGGGATCGGCGAGGCGTTCCGCAATGGCTCGGTCAACCTCGAGTTCATGGAGCAGGCGAGCTACGACCGTTTCGGTTCGTTCGCCGACGAGACCTTCGAAGAGGTCGCCGCTCGGACCGGGGTCCCGCTCCAGATCGTCCTGACGATCCGCGAAGCGTGTGGCGGTGCTCGGGCGGAGCCGACGGATCGCGTCCGTGAACTCGAGATGCAGATCCTCCCGATGCTGCGGGCGCAACTCGAAGGTGGGGTCCGACCGGCGATCATCGAGCAGGCGCTGCGCGGATATGGCGACAGCCTTCGCCGGATCTCCGACATCGAGAGTGCGTGGTGGAGGTCGGACATGCTCGGCCCATTGGTCGAGGTCGGCTTCGACATGGCCAAAGCCGGTGCGGCCACGGCCGAGTGGTCGGACCGACTCGCGAACGAGACTGACCGAGCCCTCCTTGCGATCCTCCACAGTCACGAGAGCAGCGGGTGGCTACGCAACATCCTCGACGGTTTCGAGATGGCGCTCGTGCAAGCAGGCCTCCACGAGCGCGTGGAGCGACCGCCGGCGATCTGCTTCCTGGATCTGACCGGCTACACGCGGCTCACCGACCAGTTCGGCGATGAGGCCGCGGCCGGGCTTGCGGGTCGCCTGTCGCGGATGGTGCAGGCGGCGTCGGGTAAGCACGGCGGGAGACCCGTGAAGTGGCTGGGCGATGGCGTGATGTTCGTCTTCCCGGAGCCGGCCGGTGGCGTGCGGGCGGCGCTCGAGATGGTCGCCAACGCGCGGGTCGCCGACCTGCCACCCGCGCATGTCGGCCTCCACGCCGGCCCGGTCCTGTTCCAGGAAGGCGATTACTTCGGCCGTACGGTGAACCTCGCGGCGCGCATCGCCGACTACGCCCGGCAGGGCGAGGTCCTCGTCAGCCAGGAGGTCGTCGACGCATCGGCCGACTCAGGTCTCGATTTCCGCGAGATCGGCCCGGTCGAGCTGAAGGGGATCCCCGAGCCGGTCCTGCTCCACATCGCCGGGACGGGGGACTGACCCTTCCCGCCACACCCGTCTATGCGAGCGGCAAGAGCTCGAAGACCGGTCGCCCGTGCGAGGCATCGAGTGGGTCGTCGACGTCGACGCCATCGACGTACTTGATGAACTGGGTCCCGAAGGTCATGTCGTGGGCGACGGGGCGAAGTACGTCGCGAAAGAACCTCAGGCGCTCGGCCTCGTCGAGCTCGGCGGCGCGAACATCTTCGGTCTGCCCGCGGACGGTCACCCTGGCCCGGCCGGCGGCGCGGATGTTCTGCACCCAGTGAACCTCCCCCCAGGGCGACCACACCCAGCGGCGCCCATCGACATCGATGATCGCGATCGGGGTGGTCCGCGGTTCACCGGTCTTCCGGCCTCGGATCGTCAGGAGACCGTTGTAGCCGAGCGGCACGCCGACGCCCAGCAATCGCTTGGCGATCGGGTTGAAGAACGTGACCCAGCGTGGTGCGGGGACGGCGGTACGGGGCGAGGTCGTCATCACGAGGACTCCTTGGCTCTTGGCCTGTCGAGGCATCACACAAAGAAGACCCGGGCGAACGCGTGAACGTGACCGGAGGGTATCTAGCGGGTGCGCGTCAGCCGGCGACGAACGTCAGGTCGAGCCGGGCGAGGCGAACGGGATCTGCCAGCACCTCGATCTCGACGATCAGACCCCCGCGCACTGTGAGCGCAAGTACGGCATAGGGCGTGCCATCGGGTGACCACGCGACACCACCGGGGACGCCGTTCACGAGGACGCGTGTCGCGGTCGCCGCGAACCCCCGGAACGCCATCGCCTGCTTCGCCACGGCCTGGGCACCGCGTGTCTCAGCGATCAGCTGCTGACGGGTCTCGCCGCCATCCGCCTTCACCACGACATCCGGATCGAGGACGGCCAGCAACCGCTCGAAGTCGCCGGCCCGTGCCGCGGCGAGGAATGCATCGACCACGGCCCACTGTCCCTCGAGCCCGACGTCAGGGACCGGGGCGCCGCGGACGCGTCGACGGGCGCGGCTGGCGAGCTGCCGGGTCGCCGTCGGGGTTCGACCCACGATCGGCGCGATCTTGTCGAACGGGACGGCGAAGACGTCATGAAGCACGAAGGCGACGCGCTCGCTCGGTGTCAGCGACTCGAGGACGACGAGCAATGCGAGCCCGACCGAATCGCCCAGGAGCGCCTCTTGTTCCGGGTCGACCCCTGATTCCGAGCTGACGATCGGATCCGGCAGGTGCGGCTCGAGCGATGTCTCGCGGCGGGTCTTGCGCGACCGAAGCAGGTTGAGTGCGACCCGTGCGACGACCGTCGTCAGCCATGCCCGCAGGTCGTCGACGTCTGTCGTGTCGGTCCGACTAAGGCGTATCCACGTCTCCTGGACCGCGTCATCGGCTTCGGCCAGCGATCCGAGCATGCGATAGGCGACGCCGCGCAGGCGCGGGCGCTGGGCTTCGAAGCGCTCGGCGAGCCACTCCTGGTCCGTCATGTCTCCTTTCATGGTGGTCCGTATCCGCTTGACCCGCTTACGGCACGAGATGTGACAGGACCGTGGCAGAGTCCGATGATCGCGAAGACGAACGGAGGCGGGATCCATGTCGGACGACACCACGGGCGCGACCGCCACGACCTCTCGTCCCGGTCTGCTTCGGACGCTGGCCCATCGGCTTGCCGGAGACGATGATGTCCTGCCGGTGGAGGGGCGCCTGCCGCCGTTCACCGGCGCCACTTCCTGGCTCAATGGCGACCCGTTGACACCGGAGGGACTGCGTGGTCGCGTCGTCCTGGTCGACTTCTGGACCTACACGTGCATCAACTGGCTGCGGACGTTCCCGTACATCCGGGCCTGGTCGAAGAAGTACGCGGGCCACGGGTTGACCGTCATCGGCGCGCACACGCCCGAATTCGGGTTCGAGCATGACCTCGACAACGTCATCGGGCGGAGTCGTGATCTTGGCGTCGACTACCCGATCGCCGTCGATAGCGACTACGGCGTGTGGACTGCCTTCGCCAATCATTTCTGGCCGGCGGTCTACATCGCAGACGTCGACGGCCGGATCCGATACCACCACTTCGGCGAGGGCGAGTACGCGATGACCGAGATGGTGATCCAGCAGCTCCTCGCCGAGGCGGGCATGGAAGGCTTCGACACGGATCTGGTCACCGTCGAACCGAGCGGGTTCGAGGTGCCGGCCGACTGGACCACCCTCCGGACACCTGAGACGTACCTGGGGCTTCGCCAGGCGAGCGGGTATGCGTCACGTGAGGAGCCGAGGTTCGACACGTCGCACATCTACCCGGAGCCCGACCCCCTTCCGCTGAACACGTGGGCGCCCGTCGGCCCGTGGGTGCTCGCGTCGCACGCCGCCGTCTCGTCGAGCACTGGCGCACGCATCGCGTTCCGGTTCCAGGCTCGGGACGTGAATCTCGTGATGGGGCCAGCCACGCGCGGCGAGGCGATCCCGTTCCATGTCCGCCTTGACGGTGCGGTGCCGGGCGATGCGCACGGCGACGACATCGATCAGGCCGGCAATGGCACGCTCACCGAACAGCGCCTCCACCAGCTGATTCGCCAACGACGGCCGGTGGATGGCCCGAGTACCGTCGAGATCGAGTTCGACGGCGCGAGTGCCGAGGCCTACTGCTTCACGTTCGGCTGAGCGCTACGGGCTCACTCCGGCCTCGTCACGTGCCGGCGACAGCGAGCCTGGTACTTGTCCGTGCCCCCGACATGGTCCGCCACCAGCTCGTCGGATCCGGCCGCCGGCGTGTCGACCCGAACGTGGAACACGGCGTCCTCTCCGCAGATGGCGCAGATCGCGGTCAGCTTGTCGACCCGTTCCGCCAGGGCCATCAACGCAGGCAGCGGCTCGAACGGCTGACCGTCGAACGTCACATCGAGCCCAGCGACCATCACGACGAGACCGCGGTCGGCGAGCCGGCTCACGACCGGCACGAGCTCAGCCCCGAAGAACTGGGCCTCGTCGATCGCGACGATCTCGGTGTCGGGGCTCAGGGCCCGCTCGATGTCGGCTGCGGTCGGGACCGTGACCGACGGGTGATCGAGCCCGGCGTGCGACGTCAATCGGTCCGCGCCATGGCGATCGTCGAGTGAGTGACCGACCACGACCACCCGCCGCCCGGCGATCAGCGCTCGCCTGACGCGGCGAAGCAGCTCCTCGGTCTTGCCGGCGAACATCGGCCCGCAGATGACCTCGAGGCGACCCACCGCGACCACCATGGGACGGCCCTAGGCCGGCGCGCTTCCGACGACGGCCATGGCGCCGCCGGGCGCTCGTTCGCCGAGTTCCGCAAGGGCCTCGGCGGATGGCACGAAGTAGTACGCGCCGGTCAGTGGTCGTGTCACGGTCGTGAGCTCGTCGGGTGGGCCGTCACCGATACCGACCATGCTTTCGAGCATCGACGCGAGCGTCTGCTGGTCGCGGCAGAAGCCGACGAAGATCGTCCCGTGCCGGAGCAGCGTTCCATAGGCGATGTTCCGCCGGAAGATCTTCCCGAAGTCGTCCTGATCGGTCCGCGCGACGTGCGAGGTCGGGGGTCGCGGATCGAGCTCGAGGCTGTCGGCCTTGCTGCGGCCGATGATCGCCTCCTGGTTTGCGACGGGTAGCGACTCCCAGCCGATCGCGTCGTGCTCCCACTGCTGCAGCAAGAGGACGGAGCCGCCCTCGCCCGGTCGCCCGTCGGGGATCGTCACGACACCGGTGGCCTCGACGAGCGATGGGTTCTCCGTGCCATCGACGAAACCAGTCAGGTCGAGATCGTGGTGGTACGGCCAACCGACCATCTCATGGGCGAGTCCCGCGAGCGGCGACAGCGCCATGACCACGGTCCGCGACAGATCGAAGACGACGTCGTAGCCACTTCCCGATAGCCAGATCACGATGTCGTGTTGTGTGGCTGGTAGCTCGTAGCCGCCGAGCCCGACCACGGGCTGGTCGAAGCTCGCGACGTCGGGTGGCGCCCCATCCGGTTCCACAGATCTCCACAGCTCCGGGCGGAAGCCGACGACGACGTTGACGCCGCCGATCGTTGTTCGCGGTTCCCGGAGCGAGGCGACGGTCGAGAGCGTCGTAGACGCGTCGGCACCGGGGAGCAGATCCATCTCGAGGTAGGCGTGCGAAGCGGTCCCGAGCGCGAAGATGCCGGTCTGCGGCGTTGCCATGGACCTCCCCTCCATGCGGCGCTGCGACGATGATGCCCCTACGCCGTCGGCGTACTGACGGCGGGTCGATGCGTGCCGGGTCAGGTCTTCTCGGCGGCGAGGCGATCGCGGACCTCGGTCGTCAGTTCGTGGATCTGCTTGGTGAGGGTCGCGACCTCCTGGGTGATGGTCGTATTCCGCTTGAGCTCGAGCTCCTCCTCGACGAAGTCGTGGTCCGCCTTGGCCTGCTGGAACGCTGCTTGTCGATTCTGTCCGATCATCACGAAGGTCGACAGGAAGATCGCCTCGAGCGAGACCACTAGCGTCAGCGTCGGCCAGGGACTCTTTTCGAAGAAGAGCATCCACACCCCGAAGCCCACGGCGTGGATGTACACGAACCACATCGAGCCGGCGAACGCCGTGATCCTGTCGGCGATGCGCAGTTGGACCTGCTGGTAGCGGGTCGTAAGCATCGACTGGACGGCTGGATGGTGGACTGGGGCCACGGTCATGATCTCTTGCCTCCGCGCGCCGCCGGCACTCAGCGTCCGGCGCATGGAGTATCGCGGAGGTCCCTGACGGATGATGTCGCTGCGACCTCTCGCTGCGGGTCTATGGTGGTTCGATGCCGCCCCCTGACGGGACCATGACGACGATCCCGCATGCCACGGTGGCCGCGGCACCGGGCGAGACGCGACCTGCGCGCGGCAACATCCTCCGCCGCGCCGCCCTCTTGGTCGGGATCCTCCTGGTCGTGTTCGTGATCGTCCTGCCCCGGATCGTCGACTACAGGGCCGTCGCTGCCGCGCTTGCCACGTTGAGCTTCACGCAGCTCGCCCTCCTGATCGCCACGACGGCCGTGGCCTTCGCGGCGAACGCCGGTCCCGCCAAGGTCCTGATCCGGGAACTCTCGTGGCGTCGCGCGATCGGCGCCGACATCGCGGGCCGGGCGGTCGTCAGCACGATCCCGGGACCGACGGACATCGCGACGAGGTTCGTCCTGTACCGCCAATGGGGCATCCCGCCCGACACGGCGACGACGGGCATCGCGTTCTCGGCGTTCTTCGAGGTCCTGACCGATCTTGCGTTGCCGACCATCGCGCTGGTCGCGATCGTCGTCACGGGCAACGTCA
>DATNFQ010000248.1:0-16867 GCA_035606295.1 Patescibacteria group bacterium | reverse complement strand
TTCTTGATGGATACGGCGGGGCGGCACGCCGAGCTCGAGGACGGCTTCCTGGGCGGCGTCCATGAAACCCGATGGCCCACACAGGTAGACCTCGCGTCGCGCGACGTCGGGGACGAGACGCTCGATCGCGTCAGCTGAGAGCGGATCGTGGGATCCCCACGTCCTGCGTGACCCGACCTGGTAATCGATGACCACGTCGGGCTCCTGCGCGAGGACCTCGATCTCACGCCCGAACACGATGTCGTGTCGATGTCGCGCTCGATAGATCAGCGTGACCGGGACCATTCCCGCGAGCTCCTCAAGGATCGCACGCAGGGGCGTCACGCCGATCCCCCCAGCGATGAGCAGGGCTCGGTCAGCCGTCATCTGCTCCGTGGTGAGGTTGCCGTATGCGCCTTCGACGATCGCATGCGTGCCGATCGGGAGCTCGTGCGCCCGTGCCGAGTCGTCCCCGAGATCCTTGATCGTGACGCGAAGCCAGCGACCGTTCGGGTCTGCCGAGAGGCTGTACGGGTGCGATCGCCACCATCCCCTGGTCATGAAGCGGATCGTCAGGTACTGGCCGGCACGCGCGGGGAATCGCTCCAGCTCGTGGCCGGTCAGATAGATCGATACGACGCCCGGACCTTCGTGGACGACGTTCGCGACCCGAAACCGATGTCGAAGGTTGGCGAGGACCGGCGACCCGAACCGGAACGCGATCAGCGTCCCGATAGTCATCACGTAGAGCGCGATCCAGTAGATACGCGCGATCGGATCGTCGACGAAGTCGGTCCCGACGACGAGCTGATGGGCAAACCCGAGCGCGATCGCCAGGTAGGCGTACAGGTGGATCCCGTACCAGGTCTCGTACGACATGCTGCGACGCGCGAGGCGGACCGACGTGACCGCCACGGCGATGAGCAGTCCGAGGCTGACCGTAGCCATCAGGACGAAGTCCCAGGTCGTGATCAGCACCCACAGCTCCCCGAGCACGCTCTCGCCCGAGGACATCGCGAAGCCGATCGTCGTGAAGATCGCGTGCCCGACGATCAGCCAGACGGTCGCGAACCCGATCCACCGGTGGGCGAAGGCGAGGCGGTCCCGCCCGAACGCGGCGTCCAGCCACGGCGCTCGCGACATCAGGAGGAGCTGGATGAGCGAGAGGAACGTCCCGATCAGGGCGGTGAGCTGTCCCGTTGCCGTCGCGAGTCCGGCGATCGTGCCGAGCTGATCGAGGCCGCCATGGCGGATCCACATCGCCAGGATCAGGATGATGTTCGCCGCGAGAAACCCGACGACGTCCTCAGGGCGGATCGAAAGCCGCGATTCAGGCGTGGCCGGCGTCCCGCGACCGGGGTGAGCGACGGCGGTCATGCTAGGAGGCTCGCGGCAAGCCCTGAGAACGTCATGAGAGGTCGATGCCGTCTCGACAGCTCCTCGCGATCTGGCGCCACGCGTACAGTTGCGGTCGGATGGGAAACGAGCTGATCCCGTTCATCGGCGTGGCGATCGCGGTCGTCGTCATCCCTGGCCCAGATATGGCCCTCGTCGCCCGGAACGTGTTCCGCTACGGACGATCCGCCGGTATCGCGACGTCGCTCGGGATCTGCACGGGCATCCTCGGTTGGGGCATCGCCGCAGTCCTTGGCATCGCGACGCTCCTTGCCGCCTCGTCGGTCGCGTTCACGGCGCTGAAAGTGATCGGAGCGGCCTACCTGATCTACCTCGGGATCTCGACGCTCCGGTCGCATGACGCTTTCGATGTCAGGGGCTCGTCCGGTACGGCGCGCCTTCCTGCGGGCCAGGCGTACCTCCAGGGGCTCGTCTCTGCACTCGTCAACCCCAAGCTCGGCGTGTTCTTCCTGACGCTCCTGCCGCAGTTCATCGGCCCAGACGAACCGGCGGCAGCCCTCCGCCTCGCGGTCATCTTCGACCTGATCGGGCTCGCGTGGCTCCTGGCCTATTCGGTGCTGCTCGGTGCACTCCTCGGACGGGCACTCGGCAGCGGCTCGATCCGGAGACTCATCCGCTGGCTGAGCGGGATCGTCCTCGTCGGCCTCGGCGTACGCGTCGCATTCGAGAGCCGCTGACGAGCGGGTCTAGGACGTCGCCGGTTCGGTGTTCCCGCGGACGGCCCGCGTCAGCTCGTCGAGGAACAGTCCGATGATCCCGGCGATCACGATCGCCCCGAGCCACAGATGGATCGACCAGCCGATGCCACCGGTCATCATCAACGTCGCGAAATACAGCGCGAAGACGATGGCCGGGACAAGGAACGCGACGATGCCGTCACCGATCCGGCTACGCCCCGCCGGCCATCGCCGCACGACGAGCTCCGCGATGAGCGCCGCGAGGACGATCGCAGGCAGAAGCCGGTACTGATCGTCGAGGACGGTCGCCATCGCGATCGGCGCACCGATGACGACGGCGTACGCCCCGAACGGCAGCGCACCGTGGCGTCGCCGCAGCCACACGACCGCACCCGCGAGCAGCGTCGCGCCGATGAGGACCCCGGCTGCGCCGTACCCCTGGCGGATCCCGTCCTCCTGCCAGGATGGCGCGTTGTCCTGGATCGGATACACGATCGTGGAGCCGTCCGGCGACCAGTCCGCGCGCGCCCAACCGTCGCTGGCCCCCGGGTCCTGGCTGATGTTCACCGGATCGCCATCGGCAACGGGCTGGACGTACACCTCGAAGTCACGGCTGCGGTTCGACGTGAAGGCGACCTTCGATCCGTCCGGCGACCACGTCCCCATATAGCTGTCGCCGACCGCCGTGTCGGCTCCGGTCGTGAACCGGGTCGGGCTGCTGCCATCGATACCAGCAAGCCACACGTCGAAATGGTCCGCACCGCGACGGTCCGAGGTGAAGGCGAGCCTCGTGCCGTCCGGCGAGATCGCCGGCTCGTAGTCGTTCGATTCGCCCGTGGTCACCGCGGTGATCGCTTTCGTGGCCAGATCGAGACGATGGATGTGGTACGGCCCATCGCGATCCGAGTTGAACAGGATGGCGCTGCCGTCTGGCGTCCAGACGGCAGCCCAATCGGCCGCGGCATCGGCAGTGAGCCGCTCGATCCCCGTCCCATCGACGTTCATCAGGGAGAGGTCATCCCGGCCATCGACCACTTCGGAGAACACGAGCCTCGTCCCGTCCGGCGACCAGGCGGGCTGGAACGCGGCGTTCTCGGTCGCAAGAGCTCGATCTCCCGACCCGTCCGCATTCATCACGTGGATCTGGGTGATCGGATCCGGATGGTCGCTGTCCGCGTTCGGCTGATAGGTGTAGGCGATGCGCGTCCCGTCAGGCGAGAAGCGCGGACCGAGCGCCTGACCCGGCACGACCGTGAGGCGGCGCTGGCCCGAGCCGTCCGCGGCCATGGCGTAGAGCTGCGGCTGGATGGCCGGGAGACCCTTGGGGAGCGCCTCCGCCCAAACGTCGGCGACCGGGTTGGCGTACTGCGTGAAGGCGACGAGGATCGCGACCGCCATCGCGAGCGGCACCGCGACCGGGCCAGCCGTCCGCCACGACCTCGGGGCGCCGTCGAGCAGGCGGGCGCCGGCGGCGCGGATCGGGGCGCCGACCATGAGCATCCCGGAGGTCGCGAGCAGGAGATGCGTCGGGCTGAGCAACGCCTCGACATCCACCTCGAAGCCGAAGATCGTGTGCCAGGCCAGGTCGAGGACACCCGCAAGCGCGAATAGCACCGAACCGAGGAACGCGATCCGGTAGGGCGGGGCGAGCGTGTCGCGGATCGGCACGCTTCGTGGCCGGCCCATGATCGCCGCGACCCCGAGCACGACCCCGAACGACGCGGCCCCCGAGTAGAGGAATGCGTGCCACGGCGTGAAGAACGTGTTGTCGACGCGCCCATGCGCGTGCGCCCATATGTCGACGTAGAACCCGCCGACGAGCCACACGGACAGTGCGGTGAGGATCCAGTCCATGCGGAGCGTCGTCTGGGAGGCAAGGGGTCGTGCGGGAGCGTCGGTCGCCCCTGCCGTAGCCGTCGCTCGATCGACGGTCACATCCATCCGGGAGAGTCTGGCACGCCCCCGTCAGGCGTCGGCAGCGGGCGGCACCGACGGGGTCTCGTACGGCGTCGGACCCCCGTCCACCTCGGCAGCGTCCTTCGGGGGGTGCGCATCGGCCGTCATGTCCGGAAGAGGCCCGAGCTCCTCTGGGTAGAGCTCGTGCATCGCGACGCTGATCGCGGCCGCGACCGGCAGACCGAGGAACGTGCCGACCACGCCGAACGCCGTGGACCCGACGACGACCGCGAACAATGCCACCAGGGGGTGGAGATGGACCGCGCGCCCCAGCACCGCGGGCATCATCACGACGTCCTCGAATTGACGGAGGACGAAAAGGAACACGACTGCCGTGATCGCCAGCGTCGGACCACCCGTGGAGAGGGCGACGATCCCGACGATCGTCCCGGCGATGATCGGACCGATGAAGGTGATGACCTCGAGCAGGCCGGTCATGACACCGAGCGCGGCCGCGTTCGGCAGATGCAGGATCGGGCCCAGGACGATCGTGACGATGACCGACACGAACACGACCAAGATGAGCTGCCCACGCATCCACTGACCGACCACCACGTGGGTGCGTGCGGCGATCTGCTGGACCTTCGACCGATCGTTCGGGTCGATGAACCGCAACACCGTGGACCCGAACCGCTCGCCATCGAGCAGCAGGAAGAAGGTGACGATCAGGATCAGCACGATGTCCAGGAGACCGTGCAGGAGTTGCTGGGCCGCCAGCAAGGCGCCTTCCGGGGTCTGAAGGAACGCGTCGAGGGCCGCCTTCGCCTGGAGGGAGATCTCTTCGACGGTGAACGTGCGGTCCCCGATCGTGAGGCTGTCGGCGCCGAGCACCTGGTGGATCGCCGTGGTGAGGGCGTCGGGTCCGCTGCGGATCAGCAACGACGCCTCTCGCGAGACCGGCCCGGCGAACGCGATCGCGATCGCCGCAAGCACGAGGAGGCCGGCGGCATACGACATGACGACGACCAGGAGACGGGACCGGCCCGTTCGGGCCTGCAGGGAATCGATCGCCGGGGAGAACGCATAGGCGACGATCGCCCCGACCACGAACGGCAACATCACCGGCCGCGCGAACCAGAACAGCGCGACCAGCGCGAGCGCCAGGAAGACGACGCGGCGTGATGGGATCTGGAAGCGCGGGTCGACCGGCGTCGCAGTCATGCCCGGCCCTACTCGGCCGAGATGTCTGCGTCGCTGGACCGGCCGGCCACGCCCGCCGGCAGGAGATCCGGCACGTCCTCGGGCTGTTGGCGGCTGAGCAGGGCAGCGATCCACTGGGTGCGGTCGTTGTGCTGGAGGACGAGGACGACGAGGACGGTGATCGGCATCGACAGGAGTGCACCGACTGGCCCGATCAACCAGACCCAGAAGAAGAACATCGTGAACACGACCCACGTCGAGAGCGACAACGCTCGGCCGGTCAGCGTCGGTTCGAGCACGTTCTCGGCGATCAGGTTCAAGGCCGTGCCGCCGATGACGAAGATGGTCGCTGGGAGAACACCGGATTCAGCGAATGCCAGGATCGCCGGCGGGATCATCGCGAGGACGAGACCCAGATACGGCACGAAGCTGAGGAAGAACGCGGCGACGGCCCAGAGCAGCGCATCGTCGATACCCAGGACCAGCATCAGCACCAGGAACCCGATGGCGGTCACGGCGTTGATCCGGATCCGGACCGCGAAATACGTGACGGCGGCGCGGGCGATGCCGGGCGTCTCACGGAAGACCGGACCTTCGCTGCCGATCCCGCGAGCGGCGAGGCTCGACAACCGGCGCCCGTCAAGCAACAGGAGCGCCGCCACGACGACCGCGAAGATGAGGCTCTGCCCGACCTCGACCAGGATCCGGGCTACAGCCTTGAGGACATCCGAGAGGACGTCGGGAGGGAGGATCCGCGCCATCATCCCGGCAACGCTGCGCGCGATGGTCGGGTCGGAGACATCGGGATAGCGGGACCGGAGGTCGTCCGAATAGGTGACGATGCCGTCGGTCAATGCCGCGGCTCCGGCAAGCACCAGTGATACGAGGCCGACGCCGATCGCGAGGACGACGGCGATCGTGAGGGTGAGCGCGAGCGCCGGCGAGCGACCGCGCTGCTCGAGCCAGGTGAACATCGGTGCGGCAAGGGCCGCCAGGAACAACCCGAGACCCATGGGCGCGACGACCGGGGCGAGCCACCCGATGAGGAACAGCGCGAGTCCGACCATCACGCACGCGACGAGCGTCGCGAACAGGTTGGTATTGCCGCTGACCCAGCGCGGGACGAGCGTCGTCCCGGGGCCCTCGCCCGACGGGTCGTTCGGCATCACCGGATCGACCTCGCCACCCGCAGCCGCCATGTCGCCGTCAGGTGCTCGTCGAGGCCATCGACTTGAGCTCGGCGGTGGTCGGCAGCATGGGCTGGCCGCGGCGGACGATCTTGAGCAGGATCCATGCGAGCGGGATCGGCAGGAACCAGGCGTACAGCCGGAACAGGAACACACCGGCGGTGATCAGGCCCTCCCACGAGTCCCCGGCGATCGCCGTCAGACCAGCGATGTACAGGAGTTCGGGTACGCCGGCCCCGCCCGGCGAGATCGGGATGATCGTGATGATCCCGACGAGCGCATAGACGGCGATGATCTCGCCGGCACTCACGACGTCATCAGGTACGCCGGTGATCCGGAGCGCCGCGATGAACGCGATACACCACGGGATCTGCGCGAGGATCGTCGTCGCGAGCGCCGCGAGTCCACGCCGATGGACGATCTCGCCGAGGGTCTCCTGGAAGTGGTGGATCGACCCGAGGACGTCTGGCTGCTCCTTCCGTCCGAGCCGCTTGAGGATCGAGGCAACGAGGCGGCCGAGGAAGCGCCCGAGGCGATCGGCGGCTGACTGCGAATTGACGACGACGAGCATCACGCCGGCGGCCACGAAGAAGATGACCATGCCGATGATCGCGATCCAGAAGGCGGCACCACGATCCGGATCCAAGCCGCCCGTGGCAGCCAGGATGAGCAAGGCGATCGAAGGCAGGGCGAACCGGCCCAGAGTGTTCACGATCCCGAACACCGCTACTCCGGATGTCGCGGCATCCAGCGGCACGCCCCACCCGCGCATGACCACCCACACGACCCCGAGGTTCCACGGCCCGAACGGGATGCTTGATCCGATGCCCGAGAGGATCAGGTACGCCGCGTTACCGCGGAGCGGCGTCAAGCCGGGGATGAGCACGACGAACTGCTGACCCGTCACGAACCAGGCGATCGCCCCGAGCACGGTCATCAAGGCGATCTGCTGGATCGTCAGGGCAAGGAAGGCTTCCTTGACCTCGTTGTAGTCAACGAATCTCGGCAGGATGATGCCGAAGGTGATGAACAGGACGAGCACGATGACGCCGGACCGCAGGATCGCGGCGCGCTGACTCGGCAGCGGAGGCGAACCGAGGGACTCGTCTCCCCCGGCAAGGCCGTTGCCGCCCTCGCCCGTGTCGATCGCTGCGTCCATGTCAGATGCCATTTCTACCCACCGTCGTACCCTCCGACTCGTACTCTGTCAACGGAGCCGACCCCCGTCACTGGGCGGCCACACCTCGGGGCACGACGATGCTGATCCTCCGCCGCTTCTTCATCTTCGGGGCGCTCCTCGCCGCCATCGGCGTGGTGTTCCGACGGCTGATGTCGCGCGGCGATCGGGAAGCGCCCACGCTCATCACGCCGGACGGTGCACGCGCCGTCGTCGACGGCGCTCTTGGCCGACGCGGGAAGCGCAGCGACCTGACGCTGGACTTCGACCCCGCGGTCGCTACGCGGATGGACTTGCTCATCGATGGCGCCCAGTTCTTCCCCCGGATGCTCGAGGACATCGAAGCGGCCGAACGTGACATCCACATCCTGATCTTCGGTTTCAAGGCAGGCGAGATCGGCGATCGATTCCGGGACGTGCTGGTGGAAAAGGTCGCCGCCGGTGTCGGCGTCCGCATCATCACCGAGGCGGCATTCAGCCAGCCGGGCCTCGGGTCGAAGGAGTTCTACGGCTCGCTCGTGGACGGCGGCGTGCAGGTCGTGGCGAACCAGGGCGCGTTCCTGGACCTCGACGGGCTCCTCGGTCAACGTCGCGTCGACTGGCGCATGGACGACCTCGGCCACTTCGACCATCGGAAGGTCGTCATCGTCGACGGCCGCGTCGGCTATGTGGGTGGGCCCGGGATCGAGGACCATTACGTGACCGGTACCCACGACCTCATGCTCCGGCTCGAGGGGCCGATCGTCGCCCAACTCCAGGCGGTCTTCCTGCTGTCGTGGCATTTCCAGGGTGGCCCGCTCGACCTGGCTGGGGGCCTCGACCGCTTCTTCCCGCCGATCCCCGATGGGGCCGGCACCCGGATGCAGATCCTCCACAACAACCCAGGTGAGGGTCATCTCCCGATCAAGGTGGCGTTCCAGGCTGCGGTCGATGCGGCCACGGAGCGGCTGTACGTGATCAGCCCATATCTCTCGGACCATGGGATCCTCCGTGGGCTGTCCGACGCTGCCCGACGTGGCGTCAAGGTGCGGGCGATCGTGCCATCGAACCCGCACTCGCTGCCGGCGAGCGCGTCGGTCCGTCACTGGTTCCAGGGCCTGCAGGACGCGGGCGTCGATCTCCGCGAGCACCCGGAGATGGCGCATGCCAAGGTCGTCCTCAGCGACGACACCGTTCTCGTCGGCACGGCCAACCTCGACGCGCTGAGCCTCCGTCAGAACTGGGAGATGCAGCTCCGCATCGAAGACCGCGAAGTGGCCGAGCTGTTCGCGAGGGAATTGTTCGATCGAGACGTGACGATCGCGACACCGGCGGTGATGCCGGCGGGCCTGAAGGACCGCGCGGTGAATGCGGTGATGTCGGCGCTGGCTCCGCTGCTCTGACGACGAGGGTACCCACGCGCCCGGACGTCAGCCCTCGCTGCGGACCCGGACCGAGCCGACGCCGCCGTTGATCTCGAGATCCACGCGGTTCGGCGCTGACCCGAAATCCGGCGACTGGTAGTCGCTGCCAGATCGCGGGAAGCGGTCCTCGTCGACGCGGATGCTCCCGATCACGACCTTCGGCCGGATCCGAGCCGCGACGCCGTTCGGGACGATGAAGGTCAGGCTGGCTGCGCCGGCATCCGCCTTGACGTCGGTCACGCCCGCCGCCCGTGGCAGCGTGACGGTCGTCTCGCTCGCACCGGTGCGCAGCTCGAGCCGCCAGACCTTCGTTTCCGATAGATCGAGGCGCGTTCGGCTCGCGCCGGCGTCGACCCGCAACTCGAGTGGCACCTCGCCGGTGAGACCAAGCGTCCATGCCGACTCACGCTGGAGGAACGGCATCCCATAGGACGTGTCCTGCTCCAGGTCCACGCCGCTGCGCGCGTCCCCGCGATGCAGCACGCCGCCGACGAAACGACCGTCGATCAGATGGCCGGCACCCGCCACCGCACTGTCGAGCGTCCCGGCGCCGAACCGGACGCGGACCGAGGCCTGGCGGACGCCGCCCAGCGGGATGGCGAGATCCTCATCCGGCGGCTTGCCACGTGGGATGAACGCTCCGATCAGGAACCAGCCGCCCAACCCGACGAGCAGCCACGGCCAGTACTCGGTGATCAGCTCCCCGGGCCCCATCGCGAGCCGCCCGGTCGTGCTCAGCAAGAGGACGATGCCGACACCGATCCAGACGATCGGCCACGTCAGCGCCCAGAACGTCCAACGCCCGGGTCGGCGATCGATGAGCGACGTCACGAGCGTGGCCACGCCCACGAGGATCACGAAGAGCGGCCACGCTTCGTTCCAGGACACGTCCATCGCCTGTCGGACGAGGAAGACCACCCCGAGCCCGATCAGCCACGTACCACCGACGAGTGCCCCGCGATTCGGGCGATTCACGGTTGCGAGTCGGGTGGCGGCGGGTCAATGGGCGGTGCCGCTGGCGGCGAGGGCGGTGGCTGGTCTGGTGGTGGCGCGCCGGGGGAAGTACCGTCGGGACGCTGGCCTCGACCCATGGCGACGACGATGAGGACGACGCCAAGGCCGACGAGGGCCAGCGGCCAGATCCAGTCGAAGTCGATGCGCGGGAAGATCTCTCGGAGCAGGAAGAACCCGCCAAGGACGATCAGGAACCCGCCGATGAGGACGGCGGGCGACATCCCACCCGTCCGCGGCGCACCCGCCCGCCGATCCGCCACGGGCACGCCCGCTGGTCCGTAGACCGTGTCCTCGTCCGGCACGACGATCGCCATCACGATGTAGACGAGGAGCGCCGCGCCGCCGGTCAGGATGACCAGGAGCGCCCAGATGATCCGGACGAGGGAAGGATCCGCGCCCCACATCTCGGCGAGTCCGCCCGCGACGCCGGCGATCATCCGGTCCCGGCGCGAGCGATAGAGGCGACCGGCCATCAGCAGCCCCCGACCGGATCGAGCGTGAACGTGGCTGCGTTCCCGGAGATCGACAGGTCGATGGTCGGAGCACCCGTCGCACCCTCGCGCGTCCAGACATCGCCACTCTTCACGAGCCCCTGGTCATCGAGGTTGTGGGCGAACGTCAGCTGCTCCGCGAGCTGGAAGCGCAACGCCGCACCGGGCGGCGTGCAGAGCTCCATCGAGCCGGCGTTCGCGGACAGCGAGCCGGTCGTGTCCGAACCCAAACGCAAGCGGACCCGCGCCGCGTTCGCCGAGACGTCGACCCGCCCGAGCGTGCCCTCGGACCCATCGATCCGGGCATCGCCCGCATTGACGCTCAGATGGAAGTCCGTGAGCTGCGCGCCACCGAGACGTGCCGAAACGGTGCTCGCGTTGGCATCGATCCTGACGTTCCGCGTCTGGTCAGTCGGCACGCTGACCGTCCAGTCCTGCCGGCGGATGCCGAAGCCGTCGGGAGACTTCAGTGCGATGCTCGTGTCGGATCGTTCCAGCGACGGAGCCGCTCCCTTGTAGCGGGCCTGGACGCTCCAGTCGCTGCCTTGCTTGGTCGACAGGTCGACTGCACCGCAGTCGAGTTCGAAGCTGGCGGTCGCAGCACTCGTGAATGTCCCTGCGTCCTGGAGCTGCTGATCGGTCGCCGTATCGGACCCGCAGCCGCCCACGTTCCCGATGAAGTTCGTGCCCGACGCGAGGACGCCGCCGGCCGCGATCCCGAGCACCACCGCCGCCAAGGCGGTCCCGAGAAGCCCTGCGGACGTTCGGCCGAGGATCACCGAGACACCCAGCGCGACGAGGAGCAGGGGCCACAGCCGCCACGCGTCGGCAAGGACGTTGTCATCCAGGACCCCAGCCCGGACGAGCAACGGGATCCCACCGAGCAGGAGGAAGAAGATCCCCCCGAAGAGCAGTCCGGGCCGTATGCGCATCTTGCGTGCCCCTCCGAGCGCGTCGGAGGGCATGATGCGCGCGCGCGACACCACCCCGTCAAGAGCCGAAGGTCACACGCCCTCGTGTGTCAGATCAGGCCGAGCAGGTGCAGAGGGGAGGGGTAGAGCATCACCAGCAGGAGCGCGATCGCGAAGAAGCCCACGACGAGCGTCACGATGAAGACCCGGTCGGCTTGGGGGTGCCGGTAGCCGGTCCGCCGCCTGTTGAGGAGCCGTAGCCTGCCATGGCGGGAAAGCATGCGGTGAGGCTAGAAGGGTGAGGGTGTCGGATGCCCTCCGAGAGTGGCACGCCGCATTGCGGATGCTGCACACCGGTGGCGAGCCGGGTGGGATTCGAACCCACGACCAAAGGATTAAAAGTCCCCTGCTCTGCCACTGAGCTACCGGCCCGTCGCGACCGTACCACGTCGCCGGAGGTACGCCTCCATCGCTACTGATCCGCGTTCCACGCGTCGATCGCCCGGCAAGCCGTGCTGATCACCGCGTCAAGCGGGGCCGAGCCATCGACCGCAACGCCGGACTCGTCATCGGCGAGCGGTTCGAGCGTCGCGAGCTGTGAGTCGAGCAGGCTAGCCGGCATGAAATGTCCGGTCCGCTGGGCCATCCGAGCATGCAAGGTCGAACCATCGACTTCCAGCTCGATGACGTAGGTCTCACCGGCGGGCACCGCGGCACGAAGGGCGTCGCGATACGCATGGCGAAGTGCGGAACACGCGAGGACCGTGCCGCGCCCTCGGCTGTGCCGGTCGGCCAGGAGCGATGCGAGGGACTCGAGCCATGGCCGCCGATCGTCCTCGGTCAGGGGGATGCCGTTGCGCATCTTCTCGACGTTGGCTGCAGGATGCAGCGCGTCGCCCTCGATCATCTCGAGGCCGAGGCGATCGGAGAGCGCGGCCGCGACCGTCGACTTGCCACTCCCGGCGACACCCATCACCAGGACGTGGATGCAGCGCCCATCGCGAGCGATCACGCCGGTGGCGGCACCTCGGTCGGCAGCGGTTCGCCGCGTACACCCGCGATGAGGTTCGCGGCCGCCATCTCCGCCATCTTCCCGCGCGTCGCCCGAGATGCCGAAGCGATATGCGGCACGATCAGGCAGTTGTCCATCCCGACGAGCGGGTCATCCATCGGGATCGGCTCCGGGTCGGTGACATCCAGAGCCGCGGCCCAGATGACGCCCTCGCGGAGTGCCGCAGCCAGGGCGACCTGGTCCACGACCGGCCCGCGCGACGTGTTGACGAGGATCGCGGTCGGCTTCATCAGCGCGAGCGTCTTCTCATTGATGAGGTGCCGCGTCACCGGGGAGAGGTTGACGTGGAGCGTGACGAAGTCGGCGCGCGGCAGCAGCTCCTCGAGCCGAAGATAGGTCGCGCCCAACGGCTCACTGACAGACGACGGCAACGGCTCCAGGTCGTGGTACAGGATCTCCATCCCGAAGCCCTGGGCCCGCCGCGCCACAGCCTGGCCGATCCGACCGAACCCGACGATGCCGATGGTAGCCCCGTGGACGTCCGGTCCAAGGAGCAGGAGCGGTCCCCACGTCTTCCAGTTGCCCTCTCTGACGAACCGGTCCCCCTCCGGCAGGCGACGGGCCGCTGCCATGAGCAGCGCCCAGGCAAGATCCGCGGTCGTCTCCGTCAGAACGCCCGGCGTATTGCCGACATGGACGCCGCGGCGCGTGCACGCCGCGACATCGACGTTGTCGAAGCCGACCGCGTAATTGCTGACGACGCGGAGCTGCGGTCCAGCCGCATCCAGGAACTCATCGTCGACCTTGTCGGTCAGCAGGGTCAGCGCCCCATCGACACCGGCGATGCGCCGAAGCAGCTCGTCCCGTGGCGGCGGCAGGTCGCCGTCCCAAAGGTCGACCTCGCAGGCCGAACGAACGAGATCGAGCCCCTCGTCGGGCAGCCGTCGCGCGACGAAGACCCGCGGTCGGTCAGCCACGACCGAGACCGGCGACGAACCGGCTGATCCGGTTCAGGGCCTCGGTGAGGTTCTCCCGGGAATTCGCGTACGAGATGCGGATGTGCTGGTCGCCGACGCCACCAAAGGCGGTACCCGCAAGGACGCAGACATCGGCCTCGGTCAGGAGCCGCTCGGCAAACTCCGCACCGGTCAGCCCGGTCCCGGAGATGTCCGGGAAGGCGTAGAACGCACCGAGCGGGGTCGCGCACGTGATGCCGTTGATCTCGTTGAGCCCCTCGACGATCAGGTCGCGCCGCGCCTTGAACTCGACGACCATCGCATCGACGTCGTCCTGTGGCCCGACGAGCGCCTCGACGGCTCCCACCTGCGCGAAGGTCGGCGCACACGAGATCGTGTTGATGACGAGCTCGCCGTAGACCTCCTTGAGCGAGTCGGGCACGACGGCGTAGCCGAGCCGCCAGCCGGTCATGGCGAACGTCTTCGAGAAGCCATCGAGCACGATCGTCCGCTCCGCCATCCGCGGCAGCGATGCGAAGGAGATGTGCTCCGCGCCGTCGTACAGGATCCGGCCGTAGATCTCATCGGTCATGACCCACAGGTCGTGCTCTTCGGCGAGCTCGGCGATCCGCTCGAGGTCGGCTCGGGTCAGCACCCCGCCGGTCGGGTTTGCCGGCGAGTTGATGATCAGTAGTCGGGTCCGCGGCGTGATCAGCCGCGCGAGCTCCTCGACATCGAGGCGGAACTGGTTCTCCATCCGGATCGGGATCGGCACGGCGGTCGCGCCGACGAATCGGGTCAGCGACTCATAGATCGGGTACCCCGGGTCGGGGACGATGACCTCGTCGCCCGGATCGACCAAGCCGAGGATGGCGTAGAGCATCACGCCCTTGCCACCGACCGTGACGAAGACCTGCGACGGATCCGCTGGGAATCCCTTGCGCTTCGTCACATCGTCAGCGATCGCCTTGCGCAACTCGGGGATGCCCGGGAACGGCGCGTAGTGCGTCGCGCCGGCGTCGAGTGCGCGCTTGGCAGCCTCACGGACATGGGCCGGCGTGTCGAAATCGGGCTCACCGATCTGGAGATGGATCATCGGGCGGCCCTGTGCCTCGAGCGCACGTGCGCGGGCACTGACGGCGAACGCACCCTCGGTGCCGATGGTCTGCATCCGGGACGCGACCCGGCGGGCGGACGAGACGGTCATCGCTGGACCTCCCGGGATTCGGCGGATCCGGCCGCTGGCCGGCTATCGCTGGGCGCTTACGACTGGGCGGCTATGGACGGGCTATGGCAACAGTGAGCGGATCGCGAACGCGACATTGGCAGGCCGTTCCGCCAGGCGACGCATGTACCACGGATACCAGTATTCCCCGTACGCGATCAGCGTCTGGACACGGTAGCCGGCCTTCGCGAGTCGATATTGCTCCCGAGAGCGGATCCCGTACAGCATCTCGATCTCGAACCCATCCTTCGGGACACCAGCGGGCGCGACCTGCTCGGCGATCTGTTCGACGAGCGCCACGTCGTGGGTCCCGAGACCGAGCCGGACCGGCCGCCCCCGTCCTGTCTTGAGGATGTCCACCGCGATCGCCAGGTAGCTCGCGTCGACCTGGCGCTTGTCGCGGTAGGCGATCGATGCGGGCTCGTCATAGGCCCCCTTCACCAGCCGGATCGCCGGGTCGAGCGGGCGCAACCGCTCGACGTCCGATGGCGTCCGCTTGAGATACGCCTGGAGGCAGATGCCCGTCCGCGGATGGTCGGCACGCAACTGCTCGTAGAGGGCCACCGTCGCCTCGACGTAGTCGCTGCCTTCCATGTCGATCCACAGGTACGAGCCGATCTCCTCGGCCTTCGTCGCAAGACGGCGCAGGTGCGCCAGCGTCCGCTCGGGATCGAGATCGAGCCCGAGCTGTGTCGGCTTGACGGAGACCTCGCCGCGGTAGGCACGCGCCTTGATCGCATCGAACACGCCGATGTAGTGCTCGGCGATCTCGTCTGCCTCGCCCAGGTTCGTGAGGTTCTCGCCGAGTCGCGTATACATCGACCCGATACCGGCAGCCTCGAGGGGCGCCGCCGCGTCGAGGGCGGACTCCATCGTCTCGCCCGGCATGAACCGCCGGACGGCGCGCTGCATGAACGGGAACCGTGGGAGATGCTCCTTGAGCCAGGTGTTCTTCGCGGCCCACAGGAAGACGCGGCGCATCAGAGGGGTGCCTCCATCATGGGAGTGCCTTCACCATCCCGCCGTCCACCGGGATGATCGCCCCGGTGACGAACGAAGCGGCAGGCGAGAGCAGGAACGCGCCGACACGTCCGAGCTCGGCCGGGTCGCCAAGGCGCCCCAGCGGGATCCGGGCGACGGTCGCGGCGCGGACCTCGTCGGTCGTCTGCCCGGTGCGCTTCGCGGTGTTGTGCTCGACCTCCACGTTGCGTGGCGTCGTGAACCGTCCCGGCGTGAGACCGTTGATCCGGATCGGCGCGATCTCGGCACCCAGCGACTTGATCAGGCCGGCGAGCCCCGGTCGGATCGTGTTCGACGCGGTCAGGCCAGGGATCGGCTCGCGTGCGGAAGACGACAAGATCACCAGGATCGCGGGACGGTCGCTGTGGCGGAGGTGCGGCAATGCCGCG
Organism: Patescibacteria group bacterium; assembly: GCA_035606295.1. Classification (GTDB taxonomy): domain Bacteria; phylum Chloroflexota; class Limnocylindria; order Limnocylindrales; family CSP1-4; genus SPCO01. The sequence continues at coordinate 914 of DATNFQ010000248.1, read as the reverse complement.
CGGATCAACCGGACCGCCCCCAGCAACGTGCCCTGGATCGCACGCTCCCAGGTCGCCTCGTCCAGCACATCGAACGCGCCAGGCGGTGGGCCACCGGAGTTCACGAGTACGGCGTCGAGCCCGCCGAACGCTTCGACGGCGCGCTGCACTGCGGAGGCCGGGCCATCGACGCTCTCGAGATCGACGCCCAGGGCGATCGAGCCATCGACCGAGGAAGCCGCCGCCTCGAGACGCTCCGACGAGCGGGCAGCCAGCGCGACGCGGGCACCCTCGGCGCTCATGGCGCTACCAACCGCGAGTCCGAGCCCGCTCGACCCTCCTCCGATCAGGGCACGCGCACCTTCGAGACCCAGGTCCAACGACGCTCCTCCTCGGGTCCGATGGTACGCGACCGCGAGGTCGTGACGGGGCCCGCGAGTCGGCATGGTGAGCGGCGCGGGCTAGAATCACCGGCGTGACGACGTTCTTCGACATCGACAGCGCGAACGCCGCCCTCGAGGAGGTCGGGCCGTTGCTGGCTACCCTCGCCGACCAGCGCGCCGAGCTGATCCGGCTGCGCGATCGGACGATCGCTGCGCATGCCTCGGCGAGCGGTGGCGGCGCGGACCTGGAGCCCGACGAGGCGCAGCGGATCCGGCTGCGGATGCAGGGCATCGTCGACCAGATGGCGGCAGCGGTCGCGCGCATCGACACCCTCGGCATCACGCTCCGAGACATCGAGCGGGGCCTGATCGACTTCCCCGCCTTGGCAAGCGGCCGCCAGGTCTGGCTTTGCTGGGAGCTCGGCGAGGAGGAGGTCGGCTTCTGGCACGAGCTCGACACGGGCTTCGGGTCGCGGCGGCCCCTGGCCGACCTGTCATGACCGTCCGCCAGGTCGTCGTCGGCGAGGACGGTCGGGCGAAGGTCTACCGGCC
>DATNFQ010000247.1:0-4968 GCA_035606295.1 Patescibacteria group bacterium | reverse complement strand
GCCACACTTACCCATCCTTCTCGGCTGTCTTCGCTTGCGCTGCCGCTCAGTGGCCCCAAGGCCGCGCCACGCCGGCACCCAGAACGCTCGTGATGCAGCCCCACGAAGGTATCCTCGCCGAGCCAGGGATGTGCATCGCCGCCCCCCGCGGCCGCGCTCAACGGCCTGTTATCGATCCGCAATCGGATAAGCCCCGCGCGTCGGGGCGGCGGATAGCGGCGGCGGCGCATCGTTCTGTCCTCGGAGGCAGAAGCCTCCTGACAGGGTGATGGAATGGATCTCTCCACCATCGGTGAGAGTCGGCGGACGCATCGAGCGTTGCTCGCATGGTTCTCGAGCCCGCGCATAGCCGTTCGCACTGCCTTTCGGCTGCTGGAGACCGTCCCCAGCGCCCGGGTCGCGGTCCGCTGCGCAGAGGAGCACGGCGCGGAAGGTCCGGTAGTAGCGCTGGCCGCGGAGATCCCGTGGCTGTGGTCGACCATGGTCACCCGTCAGCTCAGCGGCCTCGGGGTGGCCGTCGTGTGGGATCCCGATACCGCCGGCGCCAGGACCGACCGGAGGCCGGCGGCATGATCGGCTTGTTATGCGTTTGTAATGTCGCGTCGGCGAGGGATGGCGGTCTCTCCACATCGACTGGCCTACGGTTCGACAACAGCAGAAGACCACAAGGCGGGCGCTTGTGACGGGGCGCACCTCCTTTCGCACGGACGGTTCGGGTCCCCTCCCCGGGCCGTCCGTCGCCATTTCTGTCGAAAACATCACTGGGGAGGACACCAGATGAGCGCGACCACATCCGGCCGCAAGGCCACCGATAAGGACACCGATCCGATGGCGCGTCTATCGACGACGGCACGCCAGGCGGCTGACACCGTCGCCGGGGCTGCCGGCGAGGTGGCCGCGCGGTTCCCCGAGGCCGCGAACACCACGCGTGACGCGCTCGGCGAGGCCAACCGTGCGTTCCAGGAAGCGAACCGCATGGTCCGTGCAGGTTCCGACCAAACACTCAAGGTGGTCGCCGCAGCATCGCTCGGGTTTGCCGGCGGGCTTCTCATCGGTGGCGCGAATCGATTGCTCGTGATCGCAGCGCTGGTGCCGGCGGCGCTCGTCGGCTCCGAATACATCCAGCGCGAGACGACGGTCGCGCGCTAGGGGATGCCTTCGCGTCTCGGATGGCGGGGTGCAACGGTGCTGATACCGACCGGCCCGGCAACCCGCAAGCGGCCGCAACGCGAGCGGTCGTAGCGTCGAGACCGACCCGCCTCTGAGCGGGGGCGAAGGAGGTTTCGACCACATGGACGACGCGAAGCGAACCTATCGGGACGCGGAGAACGAGGCCAAGGAGCAGGCGCGCAAGTCGGACGGCGACGAGAGCCTGTCCGACAAGGCAGCGAACCTCGGCGACGACATCCGCACCGGGCTGGCCAACGCTGGCGACGAGGTCGACAAGCAGGTCGATCGCGCCAAGTTCCGCGAGGAGCACGGCGAGGACGTCTGATCCGACAAGCACCTCGAGAAGAGACCCCGGCCATGGGCCGGGGTCTCTTCATGTCTCGGCCACCTTCACGCCGTGGTCGACCGACACCTCCTGGTCGACCGACGCGTCTTGCTCGACCGACGTGCGTCGCGTGCTCGTTGCCGCAGGAGCGTCACGACGGCGATCTCCTCGCTCCGGTCCGCCTCCGTCGGCGGCGCGACCTGCTCCTCGGCCGCATCGACCAGCGCCCCACCGAGGTTCCCCTCGAGATATGCCTCGAGGACGGCCGGGTGGACGTAGCTCCCGCGCGCGACCGCCGGCGTGTTGCCCAGGCGCTCGGCGGTCATCTTCATCGCCTCGACCACGTTCTTCTTCGCCGGCGCCCCTTGGTCCTGCGGCTGGAGCGCGCGGAGGGCACGGTACGCCAGCAGCGTGCCGGCCCAGGTCCGGAAGTCCTTGGCCGTGAAGTCGCCGCCAGAGATCTCCCGCAGGTAGTCATTGACGTCGTCGGACGTGACATCGCGCGCGACCCCATCGTCGTCGACGTACTGGAACAGCTCCTGCCCGGGCAGCTCCTGGCATCGCCGCACGACCGCCGCAAGACGCCTGTCCCGCAACCCGACCTCGTGGACGATGCCGGCCTTGCCGCGGAAGCGGAACGTGACAGCCGAGCCGCTGATCGTCGCGTGGCGATCGCGCAGGGTCGTCAGCCCGAACGACCTGTTGAGCTTGGCGTATTCATCGTTCCCGACACGGATCAACGTGAGCTCGAGCAGCCGGACGACGGCGCCGAGGACCTTCTCGCGCGGCAGCCCTCGCTTCGCCAGGTCCCGCTCGGCGCGACGGCGGATCCTCGGCAGCGCCTTGGCGAAGGCGATCAGCCGCGCGAAGTTCTCTGCCCCCCGCCGCTCCCGCCATCGCGGGTGATAGCGATATTGCTTGCGACCACGCGCGTCCCTGCCAGTGGCTTGAAGGTGCCCGTTCGGCCAGGGCGAGATCCAGACATCGGTCCACGCGGGCGGGATGACGATCCCGCGGATCCGCTCGAGGACCGCTTCGTCGCGGATGGGCTTCCCTTCCCTGTCGCGGTAGGTGAAGCCCCGGCCCGTCTTGTGGCGGGTGAACCCCGCTCCCGTGTCGCTGGTGTAGCGCAGGCCGCTCGCTCGGGCGACCTCGCGCGCGTCCTCTCGTGTGTCCGTCATATCGCGACGGTACGAGCGCGAACGTCGCGCCGACACGCGCGAAGGGCCTTCGCCACATGCCTGCAACCTCGCATCGAGCGCGGGTTTCCCTTCCGATACGGACCCCCGCAGATACTCGGGGACAGGTCCCGTCGCGATACCTGCCCTGGGGGACGATCGCGATGGGACTCCTTCTATCCGACGCCAGGACCGATCCGACGCCAGGACGATGGACAGGCGGGTACGCGGCGCCTCAGGAGACCCCCAGAGGAGACCCCCAGTTGGATGCAGCAGTCCTCATCGAGCGGGTATCGAAGCGCTTCGGCGACGACATCGCGCTCGACGATGTATCCGTCGCGGTGCCGCAAGGCACGATCCTTGGGATCATCGGGCCGTCCGGGGCCGGCAAGACGACGCTCGTGCGACTGATGACCGGAGCGCTGACGCCGACCGATGGCGAGATCCGGGTGATGGACGAGGATCCGGTCCGGTTCAAGCGGCACACCCGCGAACGGATCGGCTACATGCCGCAGCAATTCGCGCTCTATCCGGACCTCACGACCCGCGAGAACGTCGACTTCGTCGCATCGCTCTTCGGGCTCCTATGGTGGCGACGTCGCCGCCGGACCCGACAAGTCCTCGAGCTGGTGGACCTGTGGTCAGTGCGCGACCGCCGCGCCGGCAGGCTGTCCGGTGGGATGCAGCGGCGCCTCGAGCTCGCCACCGCCCTGGTCCACGAGCCGGCAGTCCTGTTCCTCGACGAGCCCACCGCCGGGATCGATCCCCTCCTGCGGTCGACGATCTGGCGCGAGTTGAGCCGCCTCCGTAACGAGGGGCGGACGCTCCTGGTCACCACCCAATATGTCGGCGAAGCGGAACAGTGTGATGCGGTCCTGCTCATCTCCGACGGCCACGTCATCGCCGCCGGCACGCCCGATGACCTGCGCCGGACCGCGATCGGCGGCGATATGGTCGACGTCGAGACGGCCGCCCCGATCGACCCGACGTCGCTGCGCCAGATCGAGGGCGTCCACCGGATCGAACAGCGCGGGCCGAACTCGATCCGCGCGACGGTCGATGACGCCGCGCGGATCCTGCCCGAGATCGTCGAGACGATCACGGGGTCGGGTGGCGATGTGTCGTCCGCCGCCGAGGCGCGTCCCTCCTACGACGAGGTGTTCGCTCTCCTGGTCGAGCGCGACCGTGCCGCGCGACCCAAGGCAGACGACGCGGAGCACGCCGCCTGATGCGCTCGGTCCTCACGGTCATCTGGCGGCTGCTCGCGTTCATCGGCAAGGAGCTGGTCGAGACCGTCCGGCGGCCGGGAGCGATCGTCAGCCTCATCGTCGGCCCGTTCCTGATCATGGCCCTGTTCGGCGCCGGCTTCAGCGGCATCCGTCGGCCGCTCGACACGATCGTGGTCGCGCCGGCATCGAGCGAGCTGCCTGCGGATCCGGCCGATTACCAGGCGCTGGCAGGCCCGGCCCTGCATATCGACAGCGTGGTCCAGGACCGCGCGGCCGCTGAGGCGCGCCTACGAGCGGGTGAGGTCGACGTCCTCGTCGTGGCACCCGATGACCCGGAGGCCGCATTCCGGGCCGGGAAGCGCTCGACGATCGACATCGTGGTCGATGCCGTCGACCCGGTCGAAGAGAACTACGCCACCATCCTCGGCTCGGCGCTCGCGAGTGCCGTCAATCGCCGCATCATCGAGCGTGCCGTCGAGGAGGGCCAGGGCTACGCGCTCCAGGCAGGCGACGCCCAGGCCGCGTCGATCCCGCCCGACGTGGTCGCCGCGCCGACCGAGTCGCAGCTCGTGAACCTCGCCGACCGTGCGCCAACCGTGACCTCGTTCTTCGGACCGGCCGTCCTTGCGCTGATCCTGCAGCACCTCGCGGTCACGCTCGTCTCGATGTCCCTCGTCCGTGAACGCCAGAGTGGCGTCATGGAGCTCTTCCGGATCTCACCCGTGACCGCAGCGGAGGTGCTCGCTGGCAAGGTTCTGGCCTTCGGCCTCATCGGGTTCGTCATCGCCGGCCTCACGATGCTGTTGCTCGTGGTCGGCCTGGGAGTGCCGGTGCTCGCCAGCGTCGGGTCGCTCGCCGTCGTCATCGGGTTGCTCCTGCTGGCGTCGCTCGGGCTCGGGCTCCTGATCGCCGTCGTCTCGGACTCGGAACGGCAGGCGGTGCAGCTGTCCCTGCTGACGCTCCTCGCATCGGTCTTCTTCAGCGGCTTCGTCCTGGCGATCGACCAGTTCTCGCCGCCCGTCCGCGCCCTCGCCTACCTGCTACCCGTCACGCACGGCATCCAGCT
>DATNFQ010000246.1:0-4741 GCA_035606295.1 Patescibacteria group bacterium | reverse complement strand
CCCGAACAGCGACGCCGAGATGATGACGATCACGAAGCCGCGAACGGGGATGGCGCCTCCGGCCGAGGCGGTCCCGGGGCGACCGGTCACGCTGCGCTCGGACGTCAGGGACGGGCTGGACACCGGCGAATGGTAGGGCGGGCGGGCGCTCTGCCGCTGCCGCGCGCCCTAGCGCGCCGTCGCGCCCTCGGCCGGCGGCTCGGCGGCGATATCTGGCGTCACGGTCGCCTCGCGGCGGGGCCTGGCGAGCCGGATGCTCGTGAACGGGATCCGGATCTCATGGAAGACCTCGATCGACACGAGGAAGCCGAGGAACAGGAACACGACGCCGAGGAACTTGCCGAGCTGGAACAGCTCCGTGGAGCCGAACCGGTTGAGCGAGTCGGTCAGGGTCGGGATGAATGCGCCGATCGCGATCAGGATCGTCGCCGGCACGCGGCTGTGGATCCGGCCGGTGACGAGGGCCTTCGCAGCACCCGGCAGCGAGGCGACGAGGTTCACGGTGATCGCCACGGGCGCGATCAACAGGTTGAAAAGGAACTGGTCGCCCGGCTGATTCGGGTCGAGCGAGTACGACAGCACGCGTCGCTTCGGCATGAACATGTAGGTGCTGAAGACAGCACCGAGGATCAGGGCGAAGGCGCCGGTCACGTTCATGAAGGGCGTGAGCAGCCGAAGCTGCGGAGGCAAGAGCGTCGCGACCGGCATGTTCGTCGTCGGGTCGACCGCATAGCCGGGCGCCGCGATCGTCGTGGTCGCCATCAGCAGGAGGCTGAGGATGGTCGCTCCGACGACCGCTCCGGCGGCCAGTATCGGCCAGCGCTCGTTCTGGAAGTACGTCTCCACGGCGACGGCCAGGGCCAGGATCCCGGCAGCCAGGAAGTACAGCAACGGGAGCGCCCCGGCGCCCGCGTACTCGGGGCGGTTCCGGACGAGGAACGTGAAGAGCCCGGCAAGGAACAGACAGAGCGCGAAGCAGTAGCCGAACCGCGTCCTGCCGAGAAGGAAGGCGGTGCCGAGACCGAGCCAGCCGGCCGTCCACACCGCGCCCGTCAGGTACCACGTCCGATAGAGGGTCTCGTTCCAACCCTCCGCGCCGGCGATCGCCTCGCAGCCCGACGCGACCCCGTAGAAAAGCATGCCGATCGCCCAGATCAGCTGAAAGCCACCGCGGCGCTCGCGCCACTGATCGAGCAGCGCGACGCTGAAGATCAGCGCCAGGATCGATGTGAGCGCGGGGAGGACGACGTCGATCTGCATCGGTCAGGTTTCCCGCTGGTAGGTGTCGATGAACCGGAGGAGGAGCCGGTCGAGCACTGCCCATGCATCGCCATAGAGCTCCGCGAGGTGGGTCGGGTCGAGCGATCGCCGTCGACCGATCGCCGCGAGCTCGGCGACGAAGGGCTGCCGGGCACCCACGAAGCGTCCGATCGCGTCAGGCAACGTGGCGCCGCTCTCAGCGAGGCGGCGGGCCTGATCGTCGACCACGGTCCCGGCCTTCGACTCGAGGCGCCGCCGACGTCGCGAGTCCTCCGGGTCCGCGTCGAGGTAGGCGACGAGCGTCGTGATCAGCCGGCGGCCCGCGAGGCGATACGCCACGCGCTCCGCTTCATCGGCGCGCTCATCCGACGCGTAGTGACGCTGATAGACCCGGGTCAGACGCTCGGGCGACGCGCCTAGGCTCGTCAGCGGCATCCGGGTCGTCGAGCGGCGTGCCGCGACGAGGCGGTTGAGCGCGTCGGCATCGAATCGCCGATGACCGCCCGGCGTCGTCCATGCCGGCACCCGGCCCTCGTCCGCCCATCGGCGAAGGGTGTCGGGATCGATCCCCAGCAATTCGCTGGCAGGCCCGAGCGACAGCCAACCGCTGGTCCCGAGACCCGCCGTCGGTTCGCTCAAGTCCACACACCTCTCGACCGTGAGATCGGGCGCCGACGGGTCAGCACAGCCGTGGGGGGAGACGGCCGGCGACCCGTCGGCATGAAACCTGGGTAAATCTGGGTACCAGATCGTGCCCGGGCGAGGTGAGGATAAGGTCGGGTCAGGAGGACCGTCAAACCGTGCGTCTGCGGGAGGTACGCGCCGACCGAGCGCGGGGGTCAGGCGGGCACGAACTCGTGGTCGTCGCGGTGGACACCGTCGCACAGCCCGTATCGGATCGCATCGGGAGCGTCGTCGGGTCCCGGGATCAGGATCGGCCGCATGATCTCGCGGATCTCGCCCTTTCGGCAGAACAGGTAGCCCTTCCCGGCCATCCATCGTCGGACGTGGTCGGGATCACCGTGGAACTGGAACGGCCCAGGGTTGATCGCGGTCCGTTCGGCCCAGCTGACGGCCGCCTCAGGCGCGACGATGTCGAGCAGGTTCACCCGCCACGGCGTGCCCTCGATGATCTCGCCGCAACCCTCACATCGCTTCGCGACGTTGTCACTGATGATCGTCCGGAGTTCGATGCCCATGATCTCCATCGACGGGATGGTATAGGAACGGGCGTCACCGACTGGCCCATGGCGTGCGCGACGGATCGCCGGTCTGACAGGACCAAGGGGCTACACCGTGATCTAGGATCGAGCGCGAAGATCGGCGGCGATCTCTAGCCTCGGGGGTTCCCATGCGCCGACTGCTCCCGCTCCTGCTCCTGTCCATGCTCCTGCTCGGGTGCGCCGGCCGCGCTGCCGCTCCGACCGTAGGGCCGGCTGTTTCGGCCTCACCGAGCGCCGCAGCATCGCCGTCCGGATCGTTCCTTTCGGTCGAAAAGGCGGCACTCGCCTATTCCGCCGTCGCGGATCCCTACAACACCGCGATCGATGCCGCCCATGCCCGGTACGCGACCCGCCAGACGCTCGAGGATCATCAGCGGTATTGGGGTCTGCTCGCCAGGGCCGACAAGGCGTTCATCGACGGCATCAAGAAGATCGCGTTCCCACCCGAGCTCCAGGCGGACGCCGATGTCCTCATCAAGGCCGACACCGCGTTCCAGGAGCGCGCTCGTGCGGTCGCGCGTGCCCGGAGCCTGGCGGAGGTCATCTCGCTCTCGGCTGCTGCGAACGACGCCGCTGACGTCGTCACTGCGAAGGCGGCCATCCTGCGGAAGGGGCTCGACCTCGGCTACTAGCGTCGAGCGATGTGGTGCCCCCAAGGGGATTCGAACCCCTGATCTCCACCTTGAAAGGGTGGCGTCCTAGGCCTCTAGACGATGGGGGCCGGCGGGGCCCGAGTCTAGCAGAGGGTCTTGCTCAGGCCGCGGTCGTCGCCAGCTGGAAGAGGATGATCGCCCAAGCGGCCGCGCCGGCCGCGGCGATGGCCGCGAAACCGCCGACAAGCGCGACGAGCAGCATCCGGCCGCCGTTGCCACGCTCTCGCCCGGCCCGCCACACCGAGCGGAGGCAGTACACCGCGAGTGCCGCGAACACGATCGCCAGCACGACCGACGCGGCCGCCAACAACGGGATCTGGGTCGCTTCACGTACGGTGAGGAAGTACGCCGTGAAGGCAACCGACCCGATGACCGCGATGACCAGGAAGACGGCACCGGGCGAGATCCGGCGCCCTCCTCGGGGCGGCTCGTACCGGTCGTCGTAGCCGACGTCGTCGTCTTCGCGATGTGCGCGTCTGTCGGGCGCGGGATACGGGTCGCGACTGGCGCCGCGATCGGTCATGCGGGCTCCTCGTTGAGCGTCCGATGGTAGACCGCGACGTTGTATGACAGGCGAGGCCGCGTCAGCCGGTCAGCGACCGCCCGGCCCGCATCCCCGAACGCCGACTCCAGGAACGTCCGCGCTTCGTCGGTCGAGGCGAACGTCCACCAGCAGTGCAGGACCCGGATCTTGAAGCCATCCCGCAGGAACGGCCCATCCCGCCGCGTCCACGGCCCGTATTCCGGCTGCGGTCCGCGGATCTCGGAGACATCGTCGCGGCCGTAGTCGTGCACCGCGAGGAGTCGCCCGCCGGGCCGAAGGACCCGCGACGCCTGTGCGATCTCGTCGGCGACGGCGCCGCGGAAGGTCGACCAAAGGCCGACGACGACATCGGCCGATGCGTCGGGCGCCGCGAACGGCGTCGAACCGCCCGAGTCGACGACGGTGACGCGAGCGCCGAGAGATTCCAGTTGCCGAGCGCGCAGTCCGGCGGGTGCATCGACGACGACGACGTCTCGCCCCTCCACCGGACCCAGCGCCTCGATCGCCCGCGGGATCTTGCCCTCGACATCGAGGATCCGGGCCAGTTGTTCGTCGAGCCCGGTCCCCAATTCGAAGGGGAGATCAGCCACAGGCCGGGAGTATAGGTCCGACCTCGTCCAGTCGGCCGTCAGGACGCATCGTGAGCCACCCGGAACAGGCGACCGGTCCGTGCCGGTATCCCGATCACCGCGCGCCCGTCGGTGACGACGACAGGCTCCGCCACCGCTTCGCCGGGTAGTGCGATGGGAGCGAGCCATCCATGCGCGACGCCCTCGATCGCCACCTCGAGGTCGAACGGTCCGTCGCCCGGGTTCAGGGCGACGAGCAGACGGTCGTCGTCGAGGCGACGCTCGATCGCGATCGCCGATGCGTACGAGCCCGCCACCGCCGTCGCTCCGTGCCGGACCGCGGCCTGGGATGCGCGGTGCTCGAGGACAGCGCGCGTGAATGCCCGCAGCTCCCCGTCCCACGCCGCTTCGTCCCACGGGAACGCACCACGGTTGGCGGGGTCGTTCCCGCCGGTCAGCCCGATCTCGTCGCCGTAGTAGATGCACGGGGCG
>DATNFQ010000245.1:0-3676 GCA_035606295.1 Patescibacteria group bacterium | reverse complement strand
TGCAGGTCTTGTCGCACCCGTAGATGATCGGCAGCCAGGCGCTGATCCCCGAGCCGCGCGCGACGGTCCCCTCCGCGATCGCGCGGGCACGCGTCCCCGACAGGTTGTCTGCGGCACCGACCACCGTCCGCCCCACGGTGGTCGTCGTCCCCACGGCCCCGATCGCGCCCTGTGCCGACGCGAGCCCGAGTCGATCGACCAGCTCCGGCTCCTCGTCCGGGCGCAGGAAGAGGTCGACGGCCGGGAACCGCCGGCGCAGCCCGTCACGTTCGGCCTCGCGGACCGCACAGCCCGTCATCACGACGCGCAACCCTGGGTTCGCCGACTTCAGTCGCGCGAGGTGGCCCTGCCGACCGATGACCTTCTGCTCAGCGCCCTCGCGGATCGCGCAGGTATTGATCACGACGAGGTCGGCGGTCTCGAACGTCGATGCTTCCTCACACCCGACGGCAAGCAGTCGACCGGCCATCTCCTCGCTGTCGCTACGGTTCATCTGGCAGCCGAGCGTCCAGACGTGGAACCGCGGGAGCGCTGCCGCCTCAGGCCGGTACTCGGTCAGCCGATCGTCGAGTGGCGCGTCCGGCGCGCGAGGGGCGGCGCGAACCGGAGCCTCGACGTCGAGGACCGGCAGTGCGCGCGTCAGGGGTCGCGAGTCGGTCACAGCCGCTCCATCGTACCCAGCCTCATGGCGTTCCGATCGCGGCGAGCAGGGCGTCGCCGACCTCGGGCGGCACCCATAGGCGCGAATGCGTCTCCGAATAGGGACCGAGATCGCCGTGGTAGTCGCTTCCGCCCGTCACCACGAGCCCCTTCGCGCTGGCGAGTGCCGCCATGGCGTCGACGGTCGCCGGGTCGAACGTCCGATAGAACACCTCGAGCCCGGCGAGTCCCGCGTCGACGAGCTCGTCGATCACGTCCGGGCGTCCTGGCGCTTCGCGGAAATGGGCAAGGACCGGCAGCCCGCCCGCATCGCGGATCACGTGGATCGCGGCCTCCGGCCCGAGCCCTTCGCGACGGACATAGCCCGGCTGACCGTGGCCGATGATCCGACTGAAGGCGTCCTCCACGCTGGTCGCGAAACCCGCGGCGATCAGGGCACGCGCGATCGTCGGTCGGCCAAGGGCGTCGTCATCACCGGTCTCGAGGCCCTCGACCTGCGCGTCGATCGGCATCCCGATCTCACGGAGCAGGGCGACCGTGCGATCGAAGCGGGACCGACGCGCATCTCGCTGGGCGCCGAGGGCGCCCTCGAACGCCGCGTCCGCGGGATCCATCCCGAACCCGAGGATGTGCAGCTCGCCTTCCCACAATCCGAGGTCGCGCGTGACGAGCGCGTTGATCTCGACGCCAGGGATCAGCGTCATGTCGTTCGGGACGGCATCCGCCGCGATCAGGTCGTGGTAGCCCGCCAGCGTGTCGTGGTCGGTGAGCGAGAAGACCCTGACCCCGGCCGCCGCCACGTCGCGGATCAGCTGCTCGGGACGCAGGACCCCATCCGATCGCGCCGAATGCGCGTGCAGATCGACGGTGGATGGCGACGGGGGCACGACGCCCGTCTCGCTCGCCGCGGGATCGTGGCGCCGGGAACGCTTCGGTCGAGGACCGCCGGACATCGGCGGCTAGACCTCCAGCAGCCGCTGGATCCGCTCGATCGCGAGTGCCCGCCCCGTGGCGGGATCGATGTCCACCTGGACGGCGTTGAACACCACGGGTCCCTCCCCCACCTCGAACCTGGTCGGCAGCGCATTGATGAAGCGCGGCAGGACCGTCGACGGCGCGAACCCGATGACGCTCCAGATCGGCCCGGTCATCCCGATGTCCGTGAGGTACGCCGTCCCACCCGGGAGGATCCGCTCGTCGCCGGTGACGACGTGCGTATGCGTGCCGACGACCACGCTCACCCGCCCATCGAGGTGCAGGCCCAGCGCGTTCTTCTCGGACGTCAGCTCGCAATGGAAATCGACAAGGCGGATCGGCGGCAACGGCTCGGGCGCCGACGACTCATCGAGCAGCGTGTCGGCGTCGGTGAACGGGTTATCGATGGGCTGCATGTACGTCCGGCCCTGGAGGTTGATGACCGCGATGTGCGACCCGTCGAGCGCGTCGTAGGTCCCCCATCCACGTCCGGGCACCTCGTGCGTCCCGTAGTTGTGCGGCCGAAGCACCCGTTCCGACGAATCGAGGAACGGGTAGATCTCCTTCTTGTCCCAGATGTGGTTGCCCGACGTGATCACGTCGACGCCGGCGGTCAGCAGTGCTTCGGCGGTCGAAGCGGTCAGCCCCATGCCACCGGCGACGTTCTCCCCGTTGGCGGTGACGAAGTCGATGCCCCGCTCGGCGCGGAGGCCCGGCAACGTCTGCTCGATGGCCTGGCGACCCGGTTTGCCGATGAGATCGCCGATCATCAACACCCGACATGCTCCCGCCGGCCGCGGCGCATCGCCGTTCGGCGGATTCCCGAGGCGCGTTCGTCCAACAGGCGTGGGTGCGTCCATCGCGAGAGTCTAAGGGCGCTTGACGTGGTCGTTACGATGGCGCTCCGGTGCGCCAGCGCACCACGGACCAGGGGGATACCGCGCGCCGGGACGGGCGCCGCGAAGGGTGGATCGGGTGATCGAGCGCGCCCAACCACGCCGTCGTGCCAGTGACCTCGCTGACGCACGCGCCAATCGCGCCGCGACGCGCGGCGATATCGTCGGACTCTGGGTAGCCAGCGGCCAGGCCGATGCGGCCCGTAAGCGCCGCGAGGAATGGGCGGAGCGCAACCGCGCCCCGGACATGCCCCCGGCCGACGCTACCCCCGCCGACTGACCGTACCGGCCAGCCCGTCGCGCAAGATCCGCTCCGCGTCGTCCGGATCGTCGCGTTCGATCGCGTCGATCACGACATTGACGAGCGCCGTGTCCTCGTCATCGCAGTCGACATCGACGACGCGATCCGCGTCGTTGAAGAAGATCTCGATGTGCTGCCCCGGTGTCGGTGGTGTTCGCATGGTCCGACCGTACCGCGCACTGGGTGACAGGCGCCTAAAGCGCGCATGTCATGCAGGGGCAGGTATCGCTAGAGGGGCCTTGACTCGGTGCTTGGAGGCACCGTTCCGGGTGGGAGCCGCGAGCCTGAGCTCGCGGAGTCCCGACTACTTGGCGTACTCGACCGCGCGCGTCTCCCGGATGACCGTGACCTTGATCTGGCCCGGGTAGGTCAGCTGCTCCTCGATCTTCTTGACGATGTCCCGCGCGAGACGGGTCGCCGTGAGGTCGTCGATCTCCTCGGGCCGGACGAGGATCCGGACCTCGCGGCCGGCCTGGACGGCGAACGATCGCTCGACGCCGTTGAAGCTCTCCGCGATGGCCTGCAAGTCCTCCAGTCGCTTGACGTACGTGTCCATGGTCTCGCCGCGCGCGCCCGGCCGGGACGCGCTGATCGCGTCGGCGACCTGGACGATCGGCGCCTCGAGACAGGCGTACTCGACCTCCTGGTGATGCGCGGCGATGCCGTTGATCACCTTGAACGGCAGGTTGTGCCGCTGCGCGATCTGGGCACCGATGGCCGCGTGCGGCCCCTCGACCTCATGATCGACGGCCTTGCCGATGTCATGCAGGAGACCGCCGATCTTGGCGATCTGGACGTCGGCGCCGACCTCGGCCGCGATGACCGCAGCCAGGCGTGCCGTCTC
>DATNFQ010000244.1:0-2042 GCA_035606295.1 Patescibacteria group bacterium | reverse complement strand
CCACAGGGAGCTGGACTGCGCTGCTGATCGCCGCGGCCATCGCGTCGAGGTGCCCGGCGAGTCGCGGCCGTGCAGCGACGATCGTGAGATCGACCGAGGCCGGTCGCCAGCCGGTCTCGGCGAGGCGGCGCACCACCGCGTCGAGCAGCGTCCCACTGTCGATGCCGCGCGGTGTTTCTGGTCCGGCCGGGAACAACCGCCCGAGGTCGCCCGATGAGGCAGCGCCGAGGAGCGCGTCGGCGACGGCATGGAGCGCGACGTCGCCATCCGAATGACCGTGGAGCCGGGGCGCGCCGGGGATGTCGATCCCGCCGAGTCGGAGGGGCTCGCCCGGACCGAAGGGATGGACGTCGTGGCCGATCCCGGTGCGAGCGAGCGGGCCCCCGACGAGGAGGGAGGCAGCTCGGTCGAGGTCGGCTGGGACCGTCACCTTGAGGTTGGCGGGATCGCCGGGCACGACATGGACGGCGATTCTACAAGCCTCGAGCAGGGCGGCCTCGTCGGTCCACGTCCCGTCTCGCGCGTCGGTCGATGCCAGTGCTTGTCGCAGGAGCGCTCGTTGGACGCCCTGTGGCGTCTGCGCCGCGACGAGGTCGGACCGGTCGACGGTCGCGTCGACCAGGTCGTCCACTACCCGCTTCAGCGTCTCGCCCACTGGCAGTGCCGGGATCGCCGCTCCGTGCCGTTCCGTCGCCGCGATCACCGCCTCGACGAGGGCAGCGGAGGCTGCAGGCCTGGCGCCGTCATGGACCAGGACGACGCGCTCGCCGACTTCATCAGGCATCGCACGCTCGAGGGCTTCGAAGCCTGCTCGGACCGAGTCCTGGCGTCGTGCCCCGCCTTGTACGAACGTGGTCCGCTCCGGAAGCCAGCCACCCGCGAGCAAGGCGTCGCGACGTTCGTCCGTCGTCACGACGACGATCGAGTCGATGGCCGGGCTGGCGGTGAGCGCAAGGACCGCATGCGCGAGCAGCGGCCGATCGCCGATCGGCGCCAGCAGCTTGTCGGTCCCCGCCATCCGCGTCGACGCTCCGGCGGCGACGACGATCGCGTCGGCGGGGCGGCCGGGTGACAGAGCCATCAGCCTGACGAATCGAGCCGCGGCTGCGCGAAGATCATCCGGCCGGCGACCGTCTGCAGGACGCGTGTCACCGACACGTCGAGGTCCTTGTCGATGTGCCGGGCGCCACCCTCGACGACGATCATCGTCCCGTCATCGAGGAAGCCGACGCCCTGCCCGGCCTCCTTGCCTTCCTGGATGACGCGGACCCGCAGCTCCTCGCCGGGGAGCACGGCCGGCTTCACGGCGTTCGCGAGCGAATTGATGTTCATCACGCGGACACCCTGCAGCTCGGCGACGCGGTTCAGGTTGAAATCGTTGGTCAGGATGACGCCGCTGCGCGCGCGCGCGAGCGCCACGAGCTTGGCGTCCACCTCGGACTCGGACGGGACCGCGTCCTCGACGATCTCGACGGGTGTGCCGGGCTCCTTCTGCATCCGATTGAGGATCTCGAGGCCGCGCCGCCCGCGGTTCCGGCGAAGTGTGTCCGAGCTGTCCGCGATGTGCTGCAGCTCGTCGAGCACGAAACGCGGCACGACGAGGGTGCCGTAGATGAACCCGGATTCGACGATCTCGGCGATCCGCCCGTCGATGATCGCGGATGTGTCGACGACGATCCGAGGGTCGCCGCTGCGAGCCTCGCTCCGTGCCTCATCGCCACGTTGCAGGAACCCGACCGCCTGCGCCGCGACGATCAAGTCGCGCCGTTTGGCGACCGTCAGCCCGAGCATCCCGAGACCGAGGAAGAGCGACACGCCAAGGGGCAGCACGTCACCCCACGGTGGCGGCAGGTTCGCGAGCGGGACGCCGAGCAGGAGTCCCATCAACAGACCGAGCGTCAGGCCGATGACGGCGGTGACGAACTCGGCCGTCGACAAGTCCTCGACGCGCGAGATCAGCCATTGGGCCGGCACGAGTGTCAGGTACGGCAAGATCGCGAACCCGACGACGACCCAGGCCACGACCCACGCGGCCAGCAGGA
>DATNFQ010000243.1:0-6071 GCA_035606295.1 Patescibacteria group bacterium | reverse complement strand
GATGACGTCGGCGAAGCGTTCGATCTGGGGATCGCCCTCGGTCGCAACAGCGATCACGCGAGCGTCGCGCGCACGGCCTTCCATGACGTTCGAGACGAGCTTGTCGTAGACCGACGAGCGGGTCGCGACAGCGACAAGCGGACATTCGGCGTCGAGCAACGAGATCGGCCCGTGCTTCATCTCGCCGGCCGCATAGCCCTCGGCGTGGACGTAGCTGACCTCCTTGAGCTTGAGGGCGCCCTCGAGCGCGGTCGGGTACGTGTAGCCACGTCCGACGAACATGAAGCCGCGCGAGTTGACGTAACGACGGGCGAGATCCCGGATACCAGAGGCATTCTCCAGCGCCTTGGCGGCGCCATCTGGAAGAGCGTGGAGGGCCGCACCGAGCTCCTGCTCCTGCTCGAGCCCGAGCGCGCCGCGCGCCTTGGCGATGGCTGCGGCCAGGATGACCAGCGTCGTGACCTGGGCGACGAACGTCTTCGAGGCAGCGACCGCGATCTCGGGTCCAGCCTGGAGGAACAGGACGCGGTGCGCCTCGCGGGTGATCGCACTGCCGACGGTGTTCGTCACCGCGATGACCGGCGCGCCACGTTCCCGTGCAAGGCGTGTCGGCGCGATGGTGTCCGCGGTCTCGCCGGACTGGGTGACCGCGATGACGAGCGTCCGCTCGTCGATCGGCGGCGGGCTGTAGCGGAACTCGGAGCCCACGGTCGCCCGCGCCGGGATACCGATCCAGTCCTGGATGGCGGCCGCCCCGATCAGCGAGGCGTAGTAGGCGGTCCCGCATGCGATCAGCTCGATGCGGTCGATGGTCGCGAGCGTCTCGGCGAAGCCCTCGAGCTCCTCGAGCCAGATGTGGTTCTCGCGGGTGACCCGACCCGTGATCGCCTGGCGGAGCGACTCCGGCTGCTCGTGGATCTCCTTGAGCATGAAGTGCTCGTAGCCGCCCTTCTCGGCGGCCTCCGGCGACCAGTCGATGACGGTCACCGTTCGCTCCTGGGGGCGCCCGTCCACGTCGGTGATGGTCACGCCGGTCGGGTGCAGGTCAGCGACGTCGCCGTCCTCGAGGAAGATGACCCGGTCCGTGTGTGCCAGGATCGCGGCGACGTCACTGGCGAGGAATGACTCGCCTTCGGCCAGGCCCACGACGAGCGGCACGTCCTTGCGAGCCCCGACCAGCCGGTCGCCCTCGGCGCGGTGCATGACCGCGATCGCGTAGGCGCCCTGGACCTGACGAAGCGTGGCCCGGACGGCGTCCGCGAGATCGCCCTGATAGGCCTCCTCGACCAGGTGGGCGAGGGCCTCGGTATCGGTCTCGGATGCGAGTCGATGGCCGCGTGCCTCGAGGCCGTCGCGCAGCTCACGGAAGTTCTCGATGATGCCGTTGTGGATCACCGTGATCTCGCCGGTGCAGTCCTGGTGGGGATGGGCGTTGAGATCGTTGGGCCGGCCATGCGTCGCCCACCGTGTGTGCGCCAGCCCGATCGCCGCGTGCGGCGTGCGGTCCGCGATGGCGGCACGCAGGTTGGCGAGCTTGCCCGCCTTCTTCTCGACGAACAGGTCGCCGCCGTCATCGACCAGCGCGATCCCCGCGGAGTCATACCCGCGGTATTCGAGGCGCGCTAGGCCTTCGATGAGGATGGGACCAGCCTCCCGGGGTCCCGTATATCCGACGATGCCGCACATCGCGTCAGTCCTCCGCTCATCGCCCCCGCCGCTGGCGCGGGACGCAGTGACGCCGTCTCGTGGGCACCGAAGCTAGTTTAGTCGCTCCCCCGCGAGGGCCGCGAGCGAGTCGGCCAGCTCCGTGACGAGCCCTGCATCCGGGCCCTCCACCATCACCCGCAACGCGGGTTCCGTACCGGATGGCCGAACGAGGACGCGTCCACCGTCCCCCAGTCGGGCGGTCGCATCGGCGATCGCCCGACGCAGTGTCGGGTCACCCTCCCACTGATCCTTGTGACGAGCCTTCACCGCCCGCTGTTGCTGCGGGAGGAGCGGGATCGCCGAGGCGAGTGTCGCCAAGGACGCGGTGCGTTTGGTCATCACCCGCAGGACTTCGAGCGCGGTGACGATGCCATCGCCCGATGTCGTGTGCTCGAGCACGATCACGTGGCCAGATTTCTCGCCACCGAGCGTCGCGCCGGAGACCTGCATCCCCTCGAGGATGTACTTGTCACCGACGGGTGTGCGCACGACCTCGCCTCCGGCCTCCTCGACCGCACGCTGCAAGCCACCGTTCGAGAGCACCGATACGACCAAGCCGCCTGGCAGGGCCGCTCGATCGAGCCGTTCCAGTGCGAGGATGCCGAGGACCTGGTCGCCGTCGACGATCTCCCCGTTCCCGTCGACCGCGATCAGCCGGTCCGCATCTCCGTCGAGCGCGAACCCGACGTCCGCGCCGCGCGCGACCACTTCACGGGCGAGCGCCTGCGGCGCCGTCGCTCCGCACCCGACGTTGATGTTGACCCCGTCAGGTTCGACGTAGATCGCGTCCACCCGGGCGCCCGTCGCCTCAAGGATCACGCGGCCGGCAGCGCCACCCGAGCCGTTCGCCCCGTCGAGCACGATATGCAGCCCGCCCGCATCGATCGATCTCGCGAGCCCGCGCCGGTGGTCGAGGTAGCGCTCGAGGGTGTCTCCCGCGTCCACGCGCAGTCCCAGCTCGGCGTTGCCGACGCCACCGAGCTCTGCCTCACGCCAGATCAGGTCCTCGAGTTCGTCCTCGATGTCGTCGTCGAGCTTGAGGCCGTCGGAATCGAGCACCTTGAGACCGTTGTCCTCGGCCGGGTTGTGCGAGGCCGAGACCATGATCCCCGCCCGATACGGCCCGGTCCGTGCGAGGTACGCAAGTGCCGGGGTCGGGACGACGCCGACCACGTCGACGTTGATGCCCAGACTCGTCGCGCCGGCGACGATCGCGGCGACGAACATGTCGCCCGATCGACGGGTGTCCTGGCCGACGACGATCGCCGTCCCCGGTCCAGCCAGACGTCGGGCGGTCGCCCGCCCGAGCGCGAACGCCAAGGTCGGACGCAGATCGACATTGGCGACGCCACGGATGCCGTCCGTGCCGAAGAGTCGTCCCATTCGCCTAGCCCGACGGGGACGCGGTCGGTCGCGCCGTGACGGTGACCGGGACCTGTGGCGGGCTCGCCGCGACCAGCGTCACGTTCGCGGGCAGGGTCGCGCCGACATTGACATCGGTCGTTCCGGCGACGAGCGACGTCACGTCAAGGTCCGCCGCGAGCGTGGACCCGATGATCCGATCCAGATCGACCGGGTTGCCTCCGACCGTTAGCAGCACGCGATCGACCCCGACCTCGTAGTCGAAGCCCGGTTGCGCACCGATGATCCGCACGCCGACCTCGAAGGTCCGGGTCCCCGTCACCGCCCGGATGTCGATCGTGACCGTGACCGTCTGGGCGTCGAGCGCGATGACGCTCGTCGGCAGCGCCAGCGGGACGTCGACGGTCTTCGTCTCGGAGAAGCCACCGATCGGGATCGGTTCGGTATCGATGCCGGTGAGCGTCTGGAGGTCGTCGGCATCGCCTTCGACCGTGCCGATCGGCGGCGTCACCGTGACAGACGAGATCTCGAATCCGCCCGCGGGTGTTCCGGTCACCTGTGGCCTGACGGGTAGCGTCTTCGACTGACGGTTCGAGAACACTGGGATCGTGACGTGCGCGGACGCAGGGTCGACATTCACCTGCGGGACCGCGTCGCCGACGCTGTCCACCGCGACCAGCTCGACGTCCTGGTCGACGTCGATGCCCGATGACTGGATCACGACGCTCGCGCGTGCCGCGGTGACCCGCTCGAGGACCGTGGCAGGCCCGATCACGTGGACCTCGGTCGGATCGATGGTCTCGTCGCCGAGCGTCATCGTCGGCGGTGCCTCGCCGTGGTCGACCTGGACCGGCACGACCTTGTCACTCAGCTTGTCGAGGTCGACGGTCACGTTCTGCGGCTCGAACCCGAGCACACGGACGCGCGGATCGATCGACTCGAGGTGGACGGGCAGGCTGACCGGACCGCCGTTCGGATCGACATCGGCGAGATCCACCCAGGCCTCGAAGTCCGACTCGATCGGCCGGACATTGGCCGGCGTGAAGTAGCGGATCTCGGTCACGGGCCGGATCGACTGGAGCAGGAACGTGTCGGGTGGCTGGTTGCGCACATCGACCGGGACGACGCCCGTCAGGGTCGCCGAGCTCTGGGAAAGGACCAAGCCGCCGTACAGCAGGGTGGCAAGCCCCACCGCGGCGAGTTTCAGAGGCCAGTTGTGGAGGATGACCCCGATGACTCGGGTCACCTGGGGGCTCGGGCCGCCGACGTCGGGGATGCGGGTTCCGGCGTGGACCGCCACGCGCTCAGGGCGCGTCGGCGACCACCATGCGTGGGATCGAGCAGCTGCCGGATCGTGCGGCTCAGCTGCGCCTCGTTGAGGTTTCGGACGATGCGCGCGCGTTCGACGAGGCTGACCTGACCGTTCTCCTCGGACACCACGACGACGATCGCGTCAGTCTGTTCGGCGATCCCGAGCGCTGCGCGGTGGCGGGTGCCGAAGCGCTCGGCCTGGACCGTCATCTCGGCGAGCGGCAGAAGGACGCCGGCCGCGAGGATCGTGTCGCCGCGGATGATCACGGCACCGTCATGGAGTGCCGTCCGCGGCGCGAAGATCGTACGGAGCAGGTCGGCCGAGACGTCGCCGTGGATCATCACACCGGTCTCGGCGGTGTCCTCGAGTCCCGTCTCGCGCTCAAGGACGATCAGGGCCCCGTGCCCTTCTGCGGACAGTTCCGTCGCGGCGCGTGCCACTTCGGTCGCGATGTGGTCGACCGTGCGTGAATCGGCACCCGGCAGGACCCAGCCGAAGGAGCCGACGCGCCCGATGCGCTCGAGCGCCCGGCGGATCTCGGGTTGGAAGATGACGACGAGCGCGAACAACCCGACGACGGCGCCGCCCTGCAGGATCCGCGACAGCAACTCGAGGCCGAAGGCGACGGCCAGCACGTACACGACGATCAGGACGCTGACACCGATCACGAGACGTACGGCACGGGTCCCGCGGATCAGGCTGAACAGCCAATAGATCAGGAGGGACGTGATCCCGATATCGACGATGGTCGACAGGCGAACCTGCTCAAGGATCGATCCGAAGAGATCCGACATCGCCCGACGAGTGTAGCATCGCGCCCCCTTCGGACCGCCCGTTCGGGCGCATCCGTCAGGCGCAGATGGCCTCGAGACGCGGGTCGTCCGGCACCCTCGCCGCGACCTCGCAGAGCCGGTCGCGGGTGCCACCGTCCGTCGTCAGGTCGATGAGCTTCGAAAGCAGGACGAGCTTGTCCGCAGCTACGGCGCGCCAGCCCCGGTCGATGTAGAGCTCGGCGAGCGTGATGTGGAGCGCCGGGTCGGCGGCGTTCGTCGCGAGCGCCTGGTAGCAGACGTCGAGCGCCGCATGGAGCTGGCCGCCGGCGCGGAAGCCGCCCGCTGCCCTGAGTGCGGCCTCCAGGGTCGCCTCGGCGTCGCGCGCCGCCGCAGCCGTCTCGACCGCAGCCATCGCGGCGGCAGGGTCGAATGGGGGTGGGGGCGCGGGTGGCTCGGGCCCGACCGGGCCGGCCAGACGTGCGCGTGATCGCATCAGCGCGTCTGTCACGGTTGCCGCCAGTGCCGGGTCGAGGTCGGTCGCGTCGACCATCGCCTGAAGGGCGGCTCGGCGGCTGCGCGATTCGGCGAGATCGAGCGCACCGCCGACCAGGTCGAGGGCCTCTCCCCGGCGACCTGCTGCGTCCACGACCGCTGCCAGGCGGTCGAGCGTCTCCGCAGCACGGATCCGATCGCCGAGGCGGGCCAGGGTGTCAGCCCGGCCGCGCAAGGCGGCTTCGTCGTCAGGAGCGCGTTCGAGGGCGCGACCGAACGCGGCATTCGCCTCATTCGGCTTGCCGAGGCGGATCAGAACCTGCCCGATACCGACGTGAGGGAGCGCCCGATCGGGTGCGACACGTGCCGCCTCCCCGTACGCGCCGAGCGCCTCGTCGAGCCGGCCCCGCTGGGTCGCGACGTGC
>DATNFQ010000242.1:0-2503 GCA_035606295.1 Patescibacteria group bacterium | reverse complement strand
GGAGAACCGGGCCGTGATCCGGTTGGCCGGAACGACCTCGTACTTGGTCTTGCGCGGGATGCTCGTACGTCGCGGCATGCTACTTGGCCTTCGCGCCGTACTTGCTGCGACCCTGCTTGCGGTCGCGCACGCCGGCGGCATCGAGCGTGCCGCGGATGATGTGGTACTTGACCGACGGGAGGTCCTTCACCCGACCACCGCGCACGAGCACGACCGAGTGCTCCTGCAGGTTGTGGCCGATACCCGGGATGTAGGCCGTGACCTCCATCTGGTTGGAGAGGCGAACGCGGGCGATCTTGCGCAGCGCCGAGTTCGGCTTCTTCGGTGTCATCGTGCGCACCTGGAGACAGACGCCGCGCTTCTGCGGGGCGCCCGGGATCGACACCTGACGGCGCCGCAGGCTGTTCCAGTTCTTGCGCATCGCAGGCGCCTTGACCTTCTTGGTCTTGGTCTGGCGGCCGTGGCGCACGAGCTGGCTGATCGTCGGCACGAAGACGCTGCTCCTTCTATGTCATGACGGGGCGGTCCGGCCCGACCGCGGGGCCCGGTCCTCCTCCACTGCTGGACACGCCCGCGGGCGGTCCGGCCGGGACCGGTGCTGATGGGTGACTGGTGGCAGGTGGGTGTCGGCGCGGGACGCCGACGGCGAACCCCTCCCGAGGCCACGAACGCGGAGTATATCGGCGGCCCGGAATCAGTGTCAAACACGTGACCCCGGGTCGCCCCGGGGTCACGGATCAGCTGGAAGGTCGCACGGCGATCAGGCCGGCGCGTCCTCCTTCTCGGCCTCGTCCTCACCGCTGAGGAACGTATCGGCCTCGTTGCCGTCCTCGGTCGGGGCCGGGCTCGCGCCCTCCCCCAGGAATGGGTTGACGTCGCCATCCTCGTCGCCCGCGCCGTCGCCACCGGCGATCTGTGCCGCAAGAGCCAGACCGGCGGTCTCGTCGTCGCGCTCGCCGGTCCGCCCGTCGTCGAGGAACGGGTTGTACTCGGCCTCGCCGAGACCCTCCAGGGCCTCGCCGGCGAGGGCCTCGAGGGCCGCCTGCCGCTCGCGCGCCTTGCGGGCCGCGACGTTGGCAGGTGCCCCGGAGCCGGCCGGGATGAGCTTGCCGATGATGACGTTCTCCTTGAGCCCGATCAGGTGGTCCTTGGAGCCATTGATGGCTGCCTCGGTCAGCACCCGGGTCGTCTCCTGGAAGGACGCCGCGGCAAGGAACGATGACGTGTTCAGGGACGCCTTGGTCACGCCGAGCAGGACGGTCTGTGCCGTAGCCGGCTCCCCGCCCTCGGCGAGGACCTGGTTGTTGTGCTCCTCGAACTCGAGCCGGTCCACGAGCTCGGTCGGCAGGAGGTCGACGTCGCCCGGCTGGTCGATGCGGACCTTGCGGAGCATCTGCCGAACGATGATCTCGATGTGCTTGTCGTTGATCGTGACGCCCTGGCTCTTGTAGACCTTCTGGACCTCTCGCACCAGGTAGCGCTGGACGGCGTCCTTGCCCCGGGTGTCGAGGTACTCCTGCGGGTTGATCGGGCCATCCGTGATCGGATCACCGGCACGGATCTGCTGGCCATTCTCGACAAGCAGCTTGGCGTTGTGCGGGATGAGGTACTCGCGCTCGACGACATCCTCGGCCCGCACGACGAGACCGTCCGAGGTCTTGACGAGGAAGCCGCCGACAGGCGCAGTCACGTCGGTCGCTGTCCCGTTGGAGCCGTGGCGAGCGATCACCTGACCCGCCGAGACCGTGTCACCGGCCGCGGCGAGCTGCTCCGCGCCCTTCGGCAGCGAGAGCGTGGTGTCGTACACCTCGGTGGAGACGACCTTGACCTTGGTCATGCCGTCGCCGCGGATGATCTCCACGACGCCGTCGATGTGGCTGATCTCGGCCTTGCCCTTGGGGATGCGGGCCTCGAACAGCTCCTCGACGCGCGGCAGACCCGCGGTGATGTCGAGGCCGGCGACGCCACCGGTGTGGAACGTCCGCATCGTGAGCTGGGTGCCCGGCTCGCCGATCGACTGGGCGGCGATGATGCCGACCGCCTCACCCGAACCGACCATCTCGCCAGTGGCGAGGTTGCGGCCGTAGCACGCGCGGCAGACGCCGTAACGTGCCTCGCAGGTGAGCGGTGAGCGAACGAGTACCTCATCGATGCCGACCTCGTCGATGCGGGCCGCCACCTCTTCGGTGAACATCTCATTGCGCTCGACGAGGATGGGCGCCTCTTCGCCCTTCTTGACCTTCACGGTCGGATCGGGCAGCGCCGCCGCCGCAAGCCGGCCGACGAGTCGACGCTGGAAGGCGCCCTTCTCGTCGCTCGACTCCGAGCGGATGATCCAGCTCCCCTCCTCCGTGCCGCAGTCGTCGTCACGGGTGATGACGTCCTGGGCGACGTCGACCAGGCGCCGGGTCAGGTACCCGGAGTCGGCCGTTCGGAGGGCGGTGTCGGCGAGACCCTTGCGGGCGCCGTGGGTCGAGATGAAGTACTCGAGGACGCTCATGCC
>DATNFQ010000241.1:0-2091 GCA_035606295.1 Patescibacteria group bacterium | reverse complement strand
CAGCGCGCTCCCCAGAGGCGTAGATGGCCACCGAGCTGAGGTTGCTGTTCGTGACGACGAATGCGGGGTCAGCGTCGGCGGTTTCGATGGTCGTGGTGTTTCCGGTCGTGTTGACGTCGCCGAGGACGACGTCGCCATCCGACCCGGCGAGGGCCGCCTCGGGCAGGGCGAGTGCGCTCGCCACGCTAGCAGCGACGGCTCCAGCAGCCGCGCCGAGCACCGCACGGCGGCTGGGCCGCGAGGTCGTTACCTGCTCCATCGTGCCTTCCTCCTCTGCAGCTCCGCGCTCGAGCGTCCAGTGAACACCGTCAGCGTCATATCCCGGGAACCTTTCGGCTCCGGACGACGGCATACCATCTGAGCGCGACCGAACGGACGCGCCGAGACCTGGGGTTGTCGTGGACCAGCGAGACCTCGTCGAACGGGCCAAGCGGGGCGATCATGACGCCTTCGCGACGCTTGCCGGCGACGCCATCGCGCGGCTGGACGCGGCGGCCCGCCTGATCCTTCGGGACCCGGAGCTCGCGCGCGACGGGGTCCAGGATGGATACCTCCGCGCTTGGCGAACCCTGCCGGCGCTACGCGATCCTGACCGGTTCGATGCCTGGCTTCGCCGGCTCATCGTGCACTCCTGTATCGACATCATGCGCCGCAGGCGGCATCGGGCGATCGAGGTCGACTTGACGCCCATCGACGTCGCCGGCGGCGGTGACTTCACATCGACGATCGTCGACCGTGATCTGGTGGAGGAGGCGCTTCGCCACCTTGACCCGGAATGGCGAGCGGTCGTCGTCATGCACTACTTCCTCGGCATGCCACTCCCGGAGGTCGCGACAGCGCTCGGGATCCCCCTGGGAACGGCCAAATCCCGACTGCATCGATCGATCCTTGCGATGCGCATCGCGGTCGATGCGGATGACGTTTCCGCCACCTCGTCGATCCCAGGAGGGCAGCTCGCATGATGCCCAGCCGTCGCCTTGATCGGCGGCTCCCTGAGATCCTCGAAGAGATCTCACAGCCGAGGAAGCCCGACTACTTCGACGACCTCGTCGGGCTGTCCGCTCGCACACGCCAGCGGCCAGCCTGGACGCTTCTCGAAAGGTGGCTCCCGATGGTTGACATCGCCCGTCAGCCCGCGATGGCCCGGCAGGTGCCGTGGCGCCCGATCGCGGTCCTGGCGTTGCTCCTGCTGCTGATCGCCGCGAGTCTCGTCTGGGTCGCGGGCTCGCGACATCCTCTACCCGCGCCGTTCGGGCCCGCCCGCAACGGCCTCGTGGTCTACGCGAAGGGTGGCGACATCTTCACGGCGAACCCGGCGACCGGCGACTCGACGGCGATCGTCACGGGTCCGCAGACCGACGTGAACCCGACCTGGTCCCGCGACGGCACCCACATCGCGTTCGAGCGGACGGCCACGTCCGGTGCGGGCCCCGGCGACGTGTATGTCGCGCTCCCCGACGGATCCGGACTGACCCGCGTCACGCCCGACTCGCTGGCCGCGATCACGGACTATGCGTTCTCGCCGGACGGCCGGCAGCTCCTGATCTCCGCCGACTCGAAGCATGTCCCAAGTCTCTTCATCGCCGCGACGGACGGAAGCGGTATCCACCAGCTCGATGTCGGGATGGCGGCGACCAACGCCGCGTGGCGGCCGCCGGACGGCGCTGAGATCTCGTTCATGGACAGCGACAACGGCGACCCGAACGGCGGCAACGGGGCCATCCACCTCGTGAGCTCACAAGGGGGCGCTGTCCGCACGATCGTGAGCGATGGGAGACCGCGAGGCATCAACCGGGGACACCCGCTCTGGTCCCCTGATGGGTCGCACCTGGTGTACGGCCAGTGGTGCGACAACGACTGCACGACCGGCGAACCGCTCGCTGACAACATCGGAAACACGGTCCAGACGTACATCGTCGGCGCGGATGGTAAGGGCGCTCACCCGCTTCCGAGTCCAGCCGGCGATTTCCAAGCGCCAGAGAGCTGGTCGAACGACGGCAGCAAGGTGCTCGTCATCAGAGGGCCCGTGGTGGACGGCACCGGGTACTCGCAGCCGGTCGCGATCGCCGTCGACGGCAGTGCGCAAGGCGT
>DATNFQ010000240.1:0-10142 GCA_035606295.1 Patescibacteria group bacterium | reverse complement strand
TCGATCTGCGGTCGGATCGGTGGCTGCGATGCGGCCTCACCGGAAGTGGCCTGGCTGCGTACGGAGCTCGCGCGGACGCCTGCCACATGCTCGCTGGCGGTGATCCACAACCCCCGCTTCAGCTCCGGGCGGAAGGAGAACGAGCCCCGCGTCCAGCCGCTTTGGGAGGAGCTTCAGGGCGCCGGCGTCGAGATGGTCCTGAGTGGGGACAACCACACGTACGAGCGCCTCGCGCCGATGACCCCGAGCGGGCAGAGCGACGCGTCGGGGATCCGTCAGTTCGTGGTCGGCACCGGTGGGCGGAGCCACTACAGCTTCAGCGAGGGGGCCATCCACCCCAATACCGAGGTACGCGACGATCAGACGTTCGGGGTCCTGAAGCTCACCCTGAGCGACGGCTCTTACGCATGGCAGTTCCTGCACGAGGCCGGCAAGACCTTCACCGACGAGGGCCAACAGGGCTGCCACTGACCATCGGACACGTGTCTTAGCTACATCGATACGGCGCGTGCACGCCCGGGCACGAATAGGTATCACGCCCTATTCCCGTACGGACGTTCACTTTCATACCGTCTGGGACAGACCCGGCTCGCTCTTCCCCCTGGCGATCCGGGTCTGCTGATTCGCCGGGCGGTCGCGCGGACACCCGGCAGGGGGCACGGGGCGGCTCCGGGACGGGGGTCCCGGAGCCGACTCGCATGGCTCTGCTACAAGGGGAAACCTAGGGGACCTGGGGGCGACGGGGGCACGAAAAAGGTCCGAGGTAGCCCCTTCGCCGGCGAAGGCCGGACGGCGGGTACGGGACTGAGCGCCGACCGGACGCCACGGAGTCGACCGAGACCGTCTCCCTGGCTCCCGGGACCATCGCTCGGTTCCGCGTGATCCTCGGACCCGCGGCTAGGGTACGCCCGATCCGGGCACACGACCACCCTCGCCGCACGCCACCTGGCGGACCCGCCGACGGGACCTTCGGGGGAGGACGGAGCAGCCTGACCCCGGTGCTAGACTCCGCGGCCTATCGCACCGGCCGGGATCGGTGCCACAGACGCAAAGGACCGTTCCGCCCATGACGGCCGGACCGACTCGCGCGCGCACGCCCACCGCCGCGCAACAGCTGGCCCTGGACCTGCCGGTCTCACTGCCGGCCATCGCGATCGAACCCGAATGGAAGGCGCAACAGCGCCTGTGGGGTCATTCGTTCCATCCGATGTGCTCGTATCTCGCGAGCTTCCCAGCGGCTTTGGCACACGCATTCATCGCCCGGTACTCGCGACCCGGCGATGTCGTCCTCGACCCCTTCTCGGGTCGCGGCACGACGCCCCTGCAGGCCTGCGCCGAGGGGCGGATCGGCGTCGGCAACGACCTCAACCCATTCGCCCATCTGCTGACGGCCTCGAAGGTCGAACCGGCGACCCGGGCGGCGGCCATGACGCGGCTGACGCAGCTCCGGCTCGGCTGGAACGCCGACGCCGCGGATTGGGGCGGCCTGGCCTCGCGGGTGAGCAGCGGCGACGGCGCTGTCCTCGTTCCGGCTGCCGGTTCCCGCGCCGGACCCGTGTCGGGTACCGAGGCCGTCCCCGCTGAGGTCGCCCTCGCATTCCACCCGGACACGCTCGGTCAGCTGCTCTACGTCCGTTCGGAGCTCCGGCTCGACGAGCGGACGGATCGGTTCCTCGCGGCGGCGATCACCGGGATCCTGCATGGGAAGAGCGCCAGCTATCTCTCGGAGCTGATGCCGAACACGTTCAGCATGGCCCCCAGGTACGTTCGAGAATTCGCGGCACGAACCGAGTTCACGTCGCCACGCCGCGACGTCTTCGACGGGCTCACATCGAAGATCGAGCGCCTCTTTCGCCAGACGGCGCCATCGACCGAGGGTGTCGCCCTCCTCGGTGACGCGCGCGACGTCGCGCCGCGGGTCCGAGCGGCCCTGCGTGCGCGCGGACGCCCGGACCGCGCACGCCTTGTGGTCACATCGCCGCCGTATCTGCGCGTCGTGAAGTACGGCTACTACAACTGGCTTCGGACGTGGTTCCTCGGCTTCGACGCGCGCGAGATCGACGCGACCCTCGACGATGCACACCACCGCGAGCCCTACCTCGCGTTCCTCCGCGACGTCCTGGCCGGGCTCCGGCCCGTGCTGACCGACGACGCGGTCGTGGTCCTCGTCATCGGCGACGTCGAGACCGATCGAGGGCGCCGGCTCAAGGGCGGCGTCGGTCTGGCGGAGCGCGCCTGGGAGCACGCCGCCGAGCCCGAGGGCTACAAGCTCGCAGGTGTCGCGCTCGACGACGTGGCGGCGGTTAGGAAGATGACCAAGCTCTGGGGCGATGAGGCCGGGCGTGCCACGAAGACCGATCGGATCCTGGTCCTGGGCGCGACCGAATCGGGCCGGCGACGGGCACTCTCCGGGGCCACGCTCGACATCGACTGGGACTGGCCGCCGAAGGCACT
Organism: Patescibacteria group bacterium; assembly: GCA_035606295.1. Taxonomy (GTDB): domain Bacteria; phylum Chloroflexota; class Limnocylindria; order Limnocylindrales; family CSP1-4; genus SPCO01. The sequence continues at coordinate 7,688 of DATNFQ010000240.1, read as the reverse complement.
TCGCGCACTCTGACCGCTGCGCCGCCACTATCATTCGGCCATGCAGCAGATGTACGACCCGTCGGACCTCGCCTCGATGGATCCGCTGGTCCTCATGAAGAACCTCGACCACGTCCGGATGACGAGTCGGCGCCTGTCGTACATCCTCCAGCAGCAGGTGCACCTCTACACCCCGGAGGCCAACCAGCTGCGCGAGCAGATCGACCGCTACGTCGAAGCCGAGCGCCAGATCGAAGGCGAGATGGCGAGGCGCGTCATCCGCGCCTGACGCCATTGCCAGCGAACCCGCAGAAATGAAAGACCCCGCCGGTCCCGGCGGGGTCTTCGATGATGAAAGCGGTGCCAGGTCAAGCCCCGGCGGGCACCGCGGCGAGGCGTAAGGGTCGTTCGCGCACTTGGTCCTTGACCGACCTCTGCTCGTCGGCCGTGCCCACGTCCTCGATCCCCGGTTCTATCGGCGTGATCACCACGGTGACGGGCCGTCGGAGCGCCTGCTCCTCGGCGACGATCCCTGACGCCATCGCGGCCAGGACCGGCATGTCGGACAACCCGAAGCCGATCCCATGATCGGCGAGATCATCGACCCCGAGACCGCGGAAGAGGCCTCGTGCTGCGACCGCGCACATCTCGTCATACAGCTCCGGCCAGCCCACGCGTCGGCGGCGGTAGCAGAAGCGGATGAACTCGGTCGCCTCGGGATCGGGGACTCGCGAGGCGGCGTGGCGTGGCTCCATCGATGGCAGACCCTCCCTCCGGCGGGCAGATCGACCCGGGCAGGGCCGTGCCGCGCGCTCGCCGTACGACGGCAATACGAAGCCAGACCGGCCGACGATCCGTGTCGGGGACCGCCGCCCGGGTGGTAGTTGGTGCTCGGTCCCGACCCCTTCCCTGGGTCTCGGCGGCCGATGTCGCGCCATGGTAGGCGCCGCGACGACGGCTCGGAAGAGGGATTGTCCACGACTTCATCCACCAACTTTTCCACATAGCTGGATGGTCCCTAGAACACGCGTGCTCTACGTGCGTAAGGCGCCGTCAGACGCGCTTTCGGACGAGTCCGAGACCCGGACCATCAGACAGCTGCCAGCGTTTGTCGGGACCAAGGACGAGGCCCTCGAAGGGGTCCGCGGCGAGCAGCAGGTTCCCGTCGAGGTCGACCCAATCGGCGAGTGACGCGACGACAGCCGAGCCGGCGATGCCGACCGATGTCTCCTCCATGCAGCCGAGGAACGTCCTGAATCCGCGTCGACGACCCTCGTCGAGCATCGCGTGCGCCGGGGCGATCCCGCCGCATTTCGCGAGCTTGACGTTGATCCCGGCGACGACGCCCTCGAGCGCATCGAGGTCCTCCGGGAGAACACAGGACTCGTCGGCGACGACCGGGATCGGCGAGCGCTCCTGGAGCCAGGCGAGGTCGCGATAGGCACGCGCCGGGAACGGTTGCTCGATGAGCTCCACCCCGAGCTCCGTCAGCTGCGGCAGCAGCGCGAGCGCGTCGTCACGTGTCCAGCCGGTGTTGGCGTCGACCCGGATCGGCCCGTCATACACGTCACGGACCGCCCGGAGCGTCGCGAGGTCGGCCGGGCCACCGCATTTGATCTTGAGGGCCGGGAAGTCGGCGGCGCGCCTCGCCCGCTCCGCGACGATCGATGGCTCGTCGAGACCGAGCGTGAAGTCGGTCGGCGGGAGGTCAGCCGAGAGACCGCGCAACGCGTGGACCGGCACGCCAGCGGCCTTGCCGACGAGGTCGTGGAGCGCGATGTCGACCGCGCAGCGCGCGGCGCCGTGCCCGCGGATGGCCGTCGCCATCGCCCGCGCGGCGGCGTCGACCCCTGCGACATCGAGGTTCGGCTCGCCGATGGCCTCGAGCAGCAGTGGCATGACCGTTGCCATCGTTTCGGGCGTCTCGCCGTAGAAGCGATCGGGGTAGCCCTCCCCCAGCCCGACGATGTCCGGCAACCGATCGTCGCGCAGCTCGATGACGACGGTGGTGATCCGGGTGCCGGCCCCGTGGTCGGAGCGGGCGATCCGGAATGGGTCCCGAAGCGGGAGCGTCAGGACCTCGTGCCGGACGCTCAGACCCACGGCAACGCTTCGACCGCGTCGCGGATGGCCGACCAGAGACCATCCGCCCCGAAGCGGACGATGTCGTCCGTCGGCAACCCGGTCTCTTTCCGGATCGCCGCGACGAGCGCCCGCGCTTCGTCGTCGCTCGCGTAGAGCGAGGTGTTGAGCGCGATCGCGACGACCTTCGAGGGCGCGATCAGCTCGGCGATGCGCTCATGCATCTCGATGAACGGCACGAGCGGCGCGATCGGGAACGACACGTCGGGCAGGTGGTCGAAGTCGTGTTCCGCAAGGCCTGGCTTGTGTACGAGGACCATGGCGTGCGGTGTTCCGCCGTGGATGAGACCCATCGTCACCGCGCTGTACGCCGGATGGTCGATCGAGCCCTGGCCCTCGATGAACACCCAGTCGCCGCGGGCCTCGCCCTGCTCGACGAGCCACTCGACCGTGCCGTTGGTGAAGTCGCTGATCAGCCGGTCGACGGCCGCCCCCCAGCCCTCGATCATCATCCCGGTCTGGCCGGTCGGGACCATGACGGCCGAGGCGCCGTCGCGGCGGCCGGCGGCGACGAGCTCGAGGGCGACCGACATCTTGCCGATCGCGCTGTCCGTCCCGACGGTCAGGATCACCCGCTTGCCTGGCAAGTGCCGACGGCCGAGCGTCGTCTCCATCCGGTCGGGCGGCCGGCGGTAGTCGATGAGCCGTGAACCGGTCCTTGCCGCTGCCCCCGCGAACTCCGGATCTTCGGCGAGGAACTGGTGCAGCCCGGAATGGATGTCCAGACCCGCGTCGATCGCCTCGAGGATGATCGAGCGCCATGCCGGCGGCAGCTTGCCGCCCGTCGGCGCGATCCCGAGCAGCAAGCCGTCGGGACCGACGGGCCGATCGAGCGCGTCGGACAGCCGCCCGACGAACGGGATGTCGTGGCCGGGCAGCGACTCGCTCACGTTCCTGCCGACCATCGTCGAGTCGAGGACCGCGACGATGTCATCGCTGCCGTAGCGGATGACGCCGGTGGCGGTCTTGGCGTCGTCGATCCCGTACCCCTCCGTGAGGATGACGAGTCGTCGGGGCTCAGTCGGCAGCATCGGCGCAGTCTACGGAACCGGCAGGGCCCAGCGCGCGTTCGCGGGAATCCCGTCGTCGATCAGCGGTGGGCTGCGCGATAGCGCTCGTACAAGCGAGCTAGCAACGCCTCCAACTCCCGCGCCATCTCGTCGTCGAGCGACGGGAAGTTGAACGTCGCCTTGCCGGAGCGACGCTTCAACAGCGCATCCGGCGTCCCTGCCAGCGCGTCCGGATACGTGTCCGCCACGAGCAGGAACAGGCTCACGTGGCGCGCGGCGGGTCGGACGGCCGCGAAATAATCGTGCGCCTTCGCACCCGGCCACCTGAGGGACGGCATCCCGTAGATGGTCGCGTCCTCGAGCTCGACTCGATACGGCTCGAGGAGCGACCAGATCCGCCGCTCGATCGCGTCAAGGTCCGCCACCGACCCATCGTACGGGGGCGCGGCCGACCCCTCGAGGTCAGCCGATGCGCGGCTCCAGGATCACGACCGCGGTCTCGCGTGACCGCCGCGCCGCCCAGCCCTCCTGATTCGCCCCGTTGTACTCGGCCCATCGGTCCCACAGCCGCGGTCGTTCCGTCGGCGATGCGATCCGACCGCGTACCTCGCGCGAGCCGCTCGGCAGCTCCACGACCACATCCGGCTGGGCTTGGAGGTTCAGCCACCACGCCGGTTCCGCATCACCCCAGCCGTTCATGGCCATGGTCACGATGTCCGGTCCGTCCACGAAGTAGGCCAGGATCGCGATCCGCTCCTGGCCTGAGCGCCGCCCGACCGTCCGGAGGCGCATCAGCCCCCAGGCCTTGGCCGATGGATCGCGCAGGCCCAGACGCCCGCCGCTGACCTTGTACAACGCTCGATGTCCGATCCAGGCCGCCCGGATGAACCAGCGAGGCGGCAGGAACGGGGTAGGTCGCTCTTCGGAGATCGTCTCGGCAGGCGAAAGGTCGGTGCTCACGGGAACCTCCAACGTACGCTGTAAACTTATGGTGTAAGCGTAGGCGTACGATGTAAGCATGTCAAGACTTACGCCGTATTGAGTACAGTGCCCGCATGACGACCGAGACGCAGACGACGACCGAGCGCCGAGCCCCGCTTACCCGTGAGCGGGTGCTCGGGGCTGCCGTGGAGCTCGCGGACCGGTACGGGATCGAGGCGCTCAGCATGCGGCGGCTCGGCACGGAGATCGGCGTCGAGGCGATGTCCCTCTACAACCACGTCGCGAACAAGGAGGACGTCCTCGACGGGATGGTCGACGTCATCCTCGGTGAGATCGACGCCCCGCCGGAGGACGGCGATTGGAAGCCGAGGCTCCGCGCGCGGATCCTGTCGGCGCGCCGCGCGATGCTGCGCCACCCGTGGGCGTCCGGGGTCATCGTCTCGCGACGCCAGCCGAGCCCGATGATGATGGGCTACATGGACGGGGTCGCCGGGATCCTGCTGCAGGGTGGCTTCTCGGTCGACCTGTTGCACCACGCCATGCACGTCCTCGGCAGTCGCGTCCTTGGTTTCAGCCAGGAGCTCTTTGACGACAGCGGTGAGCTCGTCCAGAGCCCGGAGATGCAGGCGCTGATGCTCCAGCAGATGAGCGTGGCGTTCCCGAACATCAGCGAGATCGTGCGACAGGTCCAGCACGACGAGGCATCGGTCGTGGGTGCTGGTTGCGACGATCAGTTCGAGTTCGAGTTCGCCCTGGACCTGCTTCTCGATGGCCTCGAGGGCCGGCAGGCTCGCGAGGCGACCGTAGCCGGGTAACAGCACAGCGACGCGCGCGTCTCATCCCGTCGACCGCACCCACAACGACAGGAGCCATCGATGACCGAGATCGCCGACCAGTCGCGTCCGACTGGGATCCGCGTCGTGGCCCGACATGCCGGTGCGTGGCTGATCGGTCTGGGCCGTGGCGCGTGGCTGTTCCCCTTGGACGTCATCTTCAAGACGGTCGGGCTCCGGTACGGCTGGCTGACACAGCTCTTCAAGCGGACCCCACCACGCCTCCTCGCGGGCCTTGGGCAACTGCGCGCGGAACGTGCGTCGTGGCGCGCCGCCAAGCGCGTGCCGGCGTACCGCGACTTCCTCGAGCAGGCGGCCGTCGATCCGGACGACCTCTTCCCCTTCGGCATCCTCGGTCGGTTGCCTGAGACCGACAAGCGGAACTACATCGACCGCTATGGGCTGATGGAGCGCTGTGTCGGAGGCGGCGTCCCCTACCCGGGCACGACGATCGATGAGTCGAGCGGCTCGACCGGCACGCCCTACAACTGGATCCGCGGCCGGCGCGAGCGCGAGGTCGCCCACCGCAACATCTCGTTCTTCGCGCGGTATGCGTTCGGCGAGGGGCCGCTGGTGACGTTGAATGCGTTCTCGATGGGCGCGTGGGCGGCGGGCATGAACATGAGCCTTGGGATGACCCGTCACGGCATCGTCAAGTCGATAGGTCCCGACATCGACAAGCTGCTGTCCACGCTGACCTACCTCGGGCCCAGCTATCGCTTCCTGATCTCTGGCTATCCCCCGTTCCTCAAGCACCTGCTCGACGAGGGTGCGCGGCGCGGCTTTCCGTGGGACCGATACGAGGTCCACGGTCTGGTCGGCGGCGAAGGCATGACCGAGGAGCTTCGCGATGTGCTCCTGGAGCGCTTCCGATCGGTCTACTCCGGGTATGGCGCGACCGACATCGAGATCGGCATGGCAGCCGAGTCACCGGTCAGCGTCGCGCTCCGTCGCCTGGCGCGCCGCCGCCCAGACGTGCGCGAGGCGCTGTTCGGCGACGATCCGCGCCTACCGATGGTCTTCCAGTACAACCCGCTGATCCACTTCCTCGAGGTGAATGAGCTCGGCGAGATCATCTGCACGGTCTCGCGACTCGATCTGCTCTCGCCGCGGATCCGCTACAACGTCCACGACGAGGGCGGGCTGCTCGGATTCGCCACCGCGCGCGAGAGGCTGGCGGCCTTCGGGTTCGATATCGAGCGACTCGGCGAGCGCGACGAGACCGCGGGTCCGCGCGGCCCGCTGCCCTGGTCGCGTCCGATCCCACTGCCCTTCCTTTGGGTGAACGGCCGACGCGACGCGACCATCAGCGTCATGGGCGCCAACATCTATCCCGAGGACATCGAGACCGTCGTGTATCGCGACCCGACGCTCGTCCCTCGTCTCCATTCGTTCCTGCTCTCGACGGTCGATGACGAGCGGGGCGTGCCACGGCCCATGGTCGCGCTGGAGCTTGCTGACATGGCTGGCGTCGATGACCGGTGGCGCGCCACGATGGCCGACCAGCTCCGCGATGGGCTCACGGGCCTCAATATCGACTACCGCTCGTCGATCGCCGAGTTCCCCGATGCGATGCAACCGATCGTCGCGACCTACGGGCTTGGCGAGGGCCCGTTCGCCGCCGACGCGAAGCGCATCAAGCAGAGGCGGATCATCCGCCCGACGAGCTGATCCCCGCCGCACATCGCTCGCGATGTCACCTTTCGGCGATATCTGCGCCCTATGCAGGTGATGGAAAGCGCTGTCGCTGTGATCGACGCTCGACCTGACATCGAAGGCCTCTACCGGGCCGACGGTGATCGCCTCTGGCGTGCCATCTACGCGTTCGCAGGCGACCCCGAGATCGCCAGCGACGCCGTTGCCGAGGCGTATGCCCAGCTGCTGCGCAGAGGCAGCGCCGTTCGCGACCCCGCGGCGTGGGTATGGCGGACGGCATTCCGGGTGTCGCGCGGCTCGCTCAAGGCTCGTCGCCAGGACGACCGCGCCACCGCGCCCGCCGCCGGGGAACACACCGACAGTTACCTCGATCAAGACCTGCTCGACGCCATCCGTCAGCTACCCGACGGACAACGCGCGGCGGTGGTCCTCTTCTACTACGCGGACCTGCCGGTCCGCGAGATCGCGGATCGGCTTGGCAGCAACAGCCTGGCCGTGCGCGCCAACCTGACCCGCGGGCGCCGTCGCCTTCGAGACCTCCTGGGAGACCGCGATGGATGACCTTCGGCGGCGGTTCGCGTCGCTCGACGGCGTGAAGACGCCTGACCTCTGGGACGCGATCGGCACGCGTGCGGCCGAGCTAGGCCCCGTCGCGAGCGTCACCCCGGTCAGTGGACCGGTCCTGCGCTCCCGTCGATCCTCCGGTCGACCGTTGCTGGTCCTCCTGGCGGCTGCCGCGGTGCTCACCGCCCTGGTCGCCGGCGCGCTGCTGATGGGATCCCGTCCGATCAAACCCCCTGCGGTCGTCCCGCCAGAGGCGTCGGCATCGATCCAGACGGCCGTGACGCCGACGAGCACTCCCACGGCGGAGCCGACCGCTACGGCGACGCCGCAGGGTCCGGTCCGTCTCGTCGTCTATACCGTCAGCGAACCGATCAAGGATTGCCAACGGCCATTGCGGTCCCTCTGCTCCGTCGACCGCGCCTGGGTTGTTAACAGCGACGGGACCGACGCCCACCCGCTGCCCCAGGGTTCCGTCCGCGGGGTCCTCGGATGGACGAGTGACGGCTCCCGGATCATGTACTCCGACAACGGCAATCTCGCGATGACGGACCCCACCGGGTCG
>DATNFQ010000239.1:0-6682 GCA_035606295.1 Patescibacteria group bacterium | reverse complement strand
GGAGCGAGCGATCATCGCGGTCACCGGCGTCGACCCCCGGCCGTGGTTCCGCTGCCCGTTCGGCGCCGGGTCCAGCGATCCGCAGGTCCTGGCCGGCATCGGACGTCTCGGCTATCGGGAGGTGTCGTGGGACGTGGAGGGCTTCGACTGGCGGCCGAGCACCCGCGGACGTGGCATGGCGCGCCGGATGACCCGTGATGCCATCGCCCGCGGAGATGGCGCGGTCCTGCTCTTCCATCCGTGGACGACAGCGACGGAACAGGCCCTACTGCCGCTGATCGATGGTCTTCGGGAGGCCGGCGCCACGTTCGTGCAGGTGGACGCGCTGGCGTGAGGACGGTCCTCGCCGTGGATGGCGGGAATTCGAAGACGGACGTCGCGATCGTCGGGGAAGACGGACGTCTTCTCGGCGCTGCCCGGGGCGAGACGTCGTCGCACCAGGCCGCCGGGCTCGCGGTCGGGATGGAGCGTCTCGCGGCCCTGGTAGCGCAAGCGGTGGCCGACGCTTCCATCGATGCCCGACCCGACCTCGGCGTCTACTCAGTAGCCGGAGCGGATACCCGCCCCGACGTGCGCCTCCTCTCGACGGCGCTCGAGGAGCGAGGGTTTGCGGCGGAGCAGCTCGTGCTCAACGATGCGTTCGGGGCGTTGCGCGCCGGGACGGATAGAGCCTGGGGCGTCGTCGTGATCTGCGGTCAGGGCGTGAACGCGGCCGGCATCGCCCCGGACGGGCAGACTGCCCGGCTCGATGCCCTCGGGGAGATCTCCGGAGACTGGGGCGGGGGTACCGACGTCGGGTGGGCGGGGCTCGCGGCTGCCGTCCGGGCTCGTGACGGCCGTGGCCCCCGCACGGCCCTGGAGCAGGACGTGCCGGCCCATTGGGGCCTGAAGACGCCGGCGGCGGTGACTGAGGCCTTCTACACGGGCCGGATCCGGTATCGCCAGATCGGCCAGCTCTCGCCGGTGGTATTCGGCGCGGCCGGAGCCGGTGACGCCGAGGCACGCAAGATCGTCGACCGGCTCGCGGACGAGATCGTGACGATGGCTGGCGCGATGATCCGACGCCTGCACCTCACGCGCCGCGATCCCGATGTCGTCCTCGCCGGCGGCGTATTTCGGACGCGCGACGCCGCCTTCTACGAGCGCATCGAGACGGGGGTCGCGGCCATCGCACCCGCGGCCAGGGTCGTCGGCCTGTCGGCACCGCCGGTCGCCGGCGCGGCCCTCCTGGGACTCGATCGCCTCGGCGGTGGTACGACGCCGGCCGAGACGTCAGCCCGCGTCCGCGAGGCGATCGGCGCCTGGGACGCGGCGCTTCAGCGGAGTGTGTCGGGTCCCCCCGCGCCTGCCAGGAGACGCGCCAGCTCGACCCGGTCCGGCAGCCCCGACTGATCGCCACTCGCGGCGACCGCGAGTGCGCCGCACGCGTTGCCCATCCGTAGCGCGGTCGTCAGATCGACGCCGTCGAGACGTCCGGCGATGAACCCGGCGCAGAACGCGTCGCCGGCACCGACCGGGTCGACGACATCGGTGACCGCGATGCCCGGTACAGCCATGGACGTCTCGCCATCCCGCCCAAGCGCCCCGTCGCGACCCAGCTTCACCACGACGGTCCGCGGACCGGTCGCCGCCACCGCCGCGACGAGCTGGTCGGGCTCGGAGTCGAGATCCGCGCCGGCGACGAGCGCGAGCTCGTCGGTACTGCCGAAGACGACGTCGACGCGGGAGGCGAGGTCGCGCAGCACCGGGGCTGCTTGTTCGTCGGACCAGAGGCGTCGTCGCAGATTGACATCAAGGCTCACCGTCGCGCCTATCCGGCGACCCTCCTCGAGTGCGCGCGTCGTGGCGGCGCGTGCCGTGTCGGACAGTGCGGGCGTGATCCCGGTGAGGTGCAGCCACCGAATGCCTTCGAAGACCCCGTCATCGACGGCCCTCACGACGTCCTCCGGTGTCAACCGAGAGCCCGCCGACCCGGCTCGGTGATAGACGACGTCCATCGCGCCGAGGACACGGCGCTCGCGGAACATCACGCCGGTCCGGGCGCTGTCGTCGATCGTCAGATGACGGACGTCCACTCCCTCGCCGCGCAGTGCCCGGAGGATCGCCGTCCCGAACCCGTCGCCTCCTACCCGCCCGATGTACGCGACCGCGTGTCCCAAACGAGCGAGCCCGACGGCGACGTTCGCCTCCGCGCCCGCGATATGTCGCGTGAACCCGCGCGCCTCGGCGAGGGGACCCGCGTCCGCGGCGACGAACGACGCGAGACATTCCCCGAGGGTGACGACCTCCGTCTCGCGCTGCGCTGCCATACTCGGCATCATGAACGACCGACTTGCGCGGCGGGCGGTTCACTTATCATCCTCGACCTGGACGTTCCAACCGTCACCGGGGACCAGATGGCCGACGAGACACCCGACCCCGAGAGCATCATGACCACTGCGAAGGCCCTCCAGGAGTGGCGTGAGGCGGAGCGCGATCTTGCGGTCGCGCGGCGCGGTCAAGAGGCTGCCGACGTGGCGACACGCGCCGCAGAGCAAGCGTCGAAGGCGGCGTCCGATACCGCGGACGCCGCTCGCGCTGCGCTCGAGGCCGCGACCCGAGCGGAAGCGTCAGCGTCCGCCACGGCCGAGGCCGCGCGCGTGCTGGTGGAAGCCACCCGCGCCGACCAGACGGACGCAGTCGCGGACGTGGGCAAGGCCGAGACCGGCGAATCCGAGGCCCACGAGCGCTATCGACAGGCGTCGCAGCGCGCCCACGACCAGACTGGTCCGAATCGTTAGGTCAGGCGCCTAGTTCGGCCTTCCGGCGCGCTTGTAGAAGTACCAGCACTCGAGGACCTCCTCGTGGTCCTCCTCGCAGCGACTGGCCAACACCCCACCCTCGACGTCGATACGCGTGCTCCCCGCGCCGATCTTGTCGACAGTCTCCGTCGACCGTCCGCGCAGGTAGTTGAGCAGCCGGTAGTCGGCCGCGATCTTCGTGCCCAGCTCGCGCGTGTGTGGTTTCGCCATCGCCGACAGCCTACTCCGGTGCAAGACCGTGCCGACGTCAGCAGCGTGCCCTGGGGCTCGGAACCGGCATTTCGACTACCCTTCGTTGCGTGAGGAGACTGCCCGTCATCGTGACCATCGCCGCCCTCGCGGCAGTGCTCCTTCCCTTCAGCGATGTCTTGGCCGCGGACCCTGTCCTCGTGGGCGCAGGCGACATCGCGAACTGCTCGCGGTCACAGGACGAGGCGACGGCGAAGCTCCTCGACGCGATCCCCGGGACCGTATTCACCGCCGGCGACAACGTCTACACGCACGCGTCGGCGAAGGAATTCACCGACTGCTATGGCCCGACCTGGGGCCGTGCCAAGTCGCGCACGAAGCCTGCGCCGGGTGACGAGGATTACGAGACCGCGGGTGCCAAGGGGTACTTGGGCTACTTCGGGTCGCGAGCCGCGCCGGCAGGCAAGACCTACTACAGCTATTCGATCGGGGCCTGGCACGCCGTCGTGCTCGACACGGACTGCTCTGACGTCGGCGGCTGTGGCGCGACATAGCCCCAGGCCCTCTGGCTCAAGGCCGATCTGGCTGCCAACCCGACCGCATGCACGATCGCGATCTTCCACCACCCGCGCTTCTCGTCGGCGCAATCGAAGCCCGACGGCCGCTCCGTGACGTTCTGGCAGATCCTCTACTCGTACGGCGCGGACGTGATCGTGAGCGGCCATCGCCACCAATACGAGCGATTCGCGCCGCAGACCTCGACGGGCGCGGCGTCGTCCAAGGGGATCCGAGAGTTCGTGGTCGGCACCGGCGGTGCTGCGCTTGTCGGGTTCTCGACGGTCGCGCCCAACTCAGAGGTCCGCAACAGCAGCACCTATGGCGTCCTCAAGCTGACGCTCCACGCGTCCAGCTATGACTTCGCGTTCATTCCGATCGCCGGTCAGTCCTTCCGCGACAGCGGCTCGGCGAACTGCCACGGCAAGCCGTAGCGGCGACTCAGCTGAGGGACTGGGCGAGCGAGACGATGATCCCCGCGGGTCCCCGGAGATAGCAGAGCAGGTAATAGTCCTCGTAGCGAGCGATCTCGCCGACGAGTTCGCCTCCCTGGGTGCCCAGCCGCGCGACGGTGTCCTCGATGTCGTCGACCTCGAACATGATCGTGCGCAGGCCGAGGGTGTTCGGCGGCGCATCGGCCGGCTCGGCCTTGCTCAGTCGGGGGTTGCGGAACCTCGTCAGCTCGACTCTGCCGTGGCCGTCGGGCGTCTGCATCATCACGATGTCGACGCGGACGTCGTCCATCGCGTTGACCCGGTCGACCCACTCGCCTTCGACGGAAGCATCACCCTCCCGCGTCATGCCGAGCTCACGGAAGAATCCGACCGCGGCGTCGAGGTCGTCGACGATGATCGAGACGTGGTCCATGCGTTTGATCGTCATCGCGTGAACCTACTAGACCCGATACTGGGGCGCCTTGCACCGGTACATTCATGACCATGCAGGACGACATCGATCGAGACCGCCGCGCCATCGAGGCATTGATCATCGAGACGTATGGCGCGCTCTCGAGCGGCAAGCCCGGAGCCGAGCGCTATTTCGCAGACCCCGAGATCGCGATCGCCGGCTCCGGTGAGGGTGAACTCGTCGCAGGTCCCGAGATGGCAGCTCGCATGGCGGCTGCCGTCGTCGGGCTCGGCTACCGATGGAGCGCCGACGACATCACGGTGTGGGTGCGTCGGGATGTCGCCTGGGCGCAGATCCTCGGCACGGTCACCACCCCCGAGGACGTTGTCTCATATCGGACGACGGGCGTGTTCGAGCGCGACCAGGACGGGTGGGGTTGGCGCTACTGGGGCGGCGCCGAGCCCCAGGAATCACCAAAGGTCTGAGGCGGGAGGCGTTCGTTGGGCAGGCTCATCTACACCCTGAACACATCGGTCGATGGGTTCGTCGAGACCACGGATCACGGTCTCGACTGGTCCGTGGGCGACGACGAGCTGCTTGGCTGGTTCACCCACCGGGCACGTGGATTGGACGCATCGCTGTACGGCCGCCGGCTCTACGAGACGATGTCCTCGTATTGGCCTACGGCCCACACCGATCCCGCCGTGACAGAGACCGGGCTCGAATTCCAGCGGCAGTGGCTGCGGATCCCCAAGATCGTGTTCTCCTCGACGCTCGACTCGGTCGACTGGAACAGCCGGCTTGTCCGTGGTGACGTGGGCGACGAGCTCGCGCTACTGCGCGAGGAGTTCGACGGAGACTTCGAGGTGGGCGGCGCGACCCTGGCGGCGGAGTTCATCAGGCGAGGGCTCGTCGACCGGTTCGAGTTGATCACCCACCCGGTGATCATCGGGTCGGGGACGCCGTACCTGCCTCACCTCGACGAGCGGATCCGGCTACGGCTCACCGACTCACGGGCGTTCGCGTGCGGCGTGACGTATCGGGGCTACGCGGTCGAGTAAGGGCGGCCCTCAGCCCTCGGCGTCGATCCGGCCCAGGCGCTCTTCCATCGCGGCCATCATCATCGCGCGCAGCTCAGACGACTCGTCGAGCACATCGTTGAGCTGACGTGGCGAGATGGCCACGACGACCGTGTCCTCAAGGGCGAAGCCGGTCGCCGTGCGCGGTCCACCATCGATCGCCGCGATCTCTCCGAAGAAGCCACCACGACCGATCGTGTCGACCGTCCGTCCGCCACGCTCGATCCCGATGGATCCGGAGACGACGATGAAGACCGAACCCTCGTGCCGGCCCTCGTGGGTCAGCTCGACCCCCGCCGGCACGTCGAGCTCCTCGGCATGTTTCGCCAGCGTCTCGAGCTGCGCTCGATCGACAGACGCGAACTGCGGCAGCTCGGCGAGGTCGTCAACGATGCCCATTGGCGCATCATCGCGCGGCCTCGGACGACGGGCAAGGGGTCAGATCGCGGTGTTCCCAGCCGTGTGGGTCAGCGCGGCAGCGGGTTCGGGCCGGTGGCCGTGACCAGTCGTTGCGGTACCCAGTCGTCGACATGACGGAACCCGTCGAACGTGCCCTCGAACTGCTCGACCGCCGCTTGAAGTGACACTCGATAGAACTTCACGTGAGTGAAGTCCTCCATCAGGATGTAGACGGGGTCCGGGGTGCTGTTCGGGCCCTGGAACTGCTGGCCCGTGAGGACCGGCTTATGTGTCTCGACGAACGCATCGAACACGTCCTCGCCGACCACGACACCGAGATGCTCGCAGCCCATCTTGTACACGCGCTGATGGACGGGCGGGATCAGCTCGATCATCGGGAGCGCCTTGCCGTCTAGTACCTCGAGCTGGTCGAAGACGATGAGCGACATCGGGCGGCCGTTCCAGACGCTCTCCCGATTGGCGACCGCATGGCGTTCCAGGAGCCCGCGCACTCGCACGTACTCGTCCCACTCGGCCACCCGGTAACAGATGTGGCTCAGCGTGAAGGGCGTGATGTCGATGCCGCGCGACAGCAGACGATCGCGCTGCTGGGCGGCAAACGCCTTATAGTCGCCGATGATGTCCTCGACCGGGTCGGTCATAGGCCCCTCCTCGGCATCATCGTAAAGGAGCCGGTCGGTCACACGACCGGCCGGCTAATGGCGGGATCTCCTCTCACGAGACTCCGGCCGGATGATCCGACCGGACCGCGATCTACTCGACGTACTGGAGCGGCGTGACCTCGATGTTCGG
>DATNFQ010000238.1:0-20197 GCA_035606295.1 Patescibacteria group bacterium | reverse complement strand
AGCGCACGACTGTCCACGACGTTGGCCTTCGTCGGGTCCCAGTCGTCGCCCCACGGGAAGATCGACGACGACGGGCCACGAGCGGCGTATTCCCACTGCGCCTCGGTCGGGAGTGCGCCGCCGCGCCAGGCCGAGTACGCCTCGGCCTCGAACCAGGTGATGCATACCCGCGGCTGATCCGGAACCGCATCCACGCACGCGGCGGGCAGCGCCGTCGCATCACGACCTTCCAGCCAGGTCCAGCCCGCAGACGACCACAGCTTTCGATCCTGATACCCACCCGCATCGACGAATGCCTGATACGCCGCGTTGGTCACCTCGGTCGTATCGATCCAGTAGCCGCTCGAGAGCGAAACCTGGTGCTGTGGTCGCTCGGACGCGAGCTCGAACCGTGCCCAGTCGGGCGGTGCCAGGTCGCCGGTCGGATCCGTCTCGTCGGTGCCCATGAGGAACGTGCCGGCCGGAACCCACACCTGCGCGACGCCGCGCTCGTCGGTGCGCTCCTTGCCGGCGCTCGGATCGAGCGACGCCGCGCCACTTGCGCGCGCGGTCGCCGTCGTCGTCGGGCCGGACGATGTCGTGGGCGCCATCGATACAGCCTCGGGCGTCCCCGTGGATGGAGCGGCCGGGGCCGCCGGCGCCGAACACGCGCCGGCGACGAGCGGCACGAGCAGAAGCACGACAGGAACGTGCACCGATCTCCTCCCTGGTCGACGACTACGTCCCCGACGACGCCGGTGCTCTGCCGGTTCCGGCGAAAGGTGGTGCACAGCGGCACCGAACACGCAACCTCACCGCACCAGACCCCACTGGACCGGAGCAGGATAGGAAGCCCGGCGGCCAAATCCGACGGAGATCGATCCCCCAGGCGATCTCCGAGACGGCGCGCGGGGCTTCGGCCCCGTCGCCGCCGTCCCCGACGAACCGCTGCTACGCGGGCTCCAGCTCCGCCTCCGCCGTGTCCAGCGTCTCGCGCACTGCGTTCCATGCGAGCACCGCAAGCGAGAACAGCAGCGCGATCCCCATCACGGGCGCCCCGATCCGCTTGATCTCCGCCGAATCGAGGATCAGGCCGATCACGAACACGACCAGCCCGAGGTTGACACCCCAGAACATCACCTGCCCGATCCACGAGCTGCGGACGGAGGCGCGCAGGACAAGCGTCGCCAGCATCGCGAGCATCACGTTGGTGACGATCCCGATGAAGGCGGCGTGGTCGCTCGCGATGAGCACGTTCACGGGAAGCGCGCTCTGATCGGACGGGTCTGGCGCAGTGATGAAGGAGAAGACGAGGTACATGAATAGGGCGAGCGCGACGACGACCCATATCGACGCGATCGCCACGTGCCGGATCGGCGAGGCGGCGACCCAGTCCACACGAAGAGCGCGCGGCCAGATGCGGACCGCGAACAGGACTACGGCGATCAACTGCGTCAGCAGATAGATGCCGCCGCCCGCCTGCGCCGCGCCCGCCAGCAGTGAGAGCGAGATCACGAGGCCGCCGAGGAAGAGCGCGACGATCTGGATGACTCCGAGGGTCGGCAGGTTCCGAGTGCCGCGCAGGCGCCATTCGATGAGGCCCATCGCCGTCAGGACGAGATACCCGAACGTCATCGCGCTCGCATGAGCACCCACGGCGTCGCCAGGCAGGATGTTCACCCCGCTGGCCCGAGTGATCTGGATCAGCACGCCGAAGATGGCGCCGTACGCGAAGCTCGTGATCCCGAGCGTCACCGCGAGTCGCGGCAAGGTCCGCTCAGAGGCAAGGAACGTCCGCCATACCCAGACGAGGAGCCACAGCACCGCGACCAGCAATGCCGTACCGGCGATCGCTCGGAACGCGAAGTTGCCCGTGTAGAAGGCGAGCACGTAGATCGGCACAAGGAAGGCAAGCCCGACCATGAGGCGCCGGTCCGCTGCCCGGAAGAGCAGGAATGTCGACGCGACGATCGTCAGCGTCAGCCACCCGACCGTGCCTGCGTGCACGTGTGTGAGGATCTGGTTCTGGTCGAATTCGACCGCGTCGGCGCCGTTCAGGATGCCGATCGTGATATTCACTACGAACACGGCCATCGCGACGAGATAAAGGTCTCGCGCGGTCGACACCCAGCCGGGAGGTCCACCTCCGGCGCGCGTCGTCGGGCCTGCCTGCACCTGGGCTGCGTCCATCGATCCCTCCTCGTACCTAGGGATGGCGAGTATGCGGACTAGCCGTTACGTCGGATGGACCAGACCGCAACGGACACGAGGACCACGCCGGCGATCGCGATCGCGGCTCCCGTCGAGAGCCGGTCGGCGAGCGGACCCGCCACCAGCGACGGGATCAGCGACGCCGCCGAAACGATCGACGCGAGCACCCCGAATACGCGACCGCGCACGTCCGCGGGGGTCGATTCGGTCAGGTTCGTCTGGGCGGTCACCGAGGTCACCGCGTAGGCCGCGCCGGCGAGCATCGCGGTCACGATGACCACCGGCAGGGCGCCGGGGCTAAAGCCGAGGCCGTGCAACGACCCGTCGAGCCAGCCCGCAGCGGCGAGCGCGGCCGTCACGACGCCGAGGATGAGCAGCCCGCCCTCCGCCACGCGTCGCCGCGGCCATCGTTCTCCGAAGCGCCGCAGACCGAAGACGCCGAGGACCACGCCGATGCCCAGGGGGATCACGACGACCGCCAGGTTCTGTGGCTCGAGGCCGACGCTGACAGCGAGCGAGGGCCCGAGCACGCCGAGCACGCTCGCCACCGATGTCGCCGTCGCGAGCAGGAGGATCGGTCGGCTGATCGTCTGGTCGTGGCGCACGACGGCGAGACCCTCGCGAAGCTCGTGGATCACGTCGCCGATCGTGCGTCGCCCGTCGGCGTCCTCCTGCTCGATCGGCGGTGCGCTCGGCAAGCCGATGCAGGCGATGCTCGCCGCGACGTAGAACATCGTCACCACGCCGAGGACGAACGACGGCCCCGCCATCGTCACCATCAGTGGTCCCAGGAACGCGAACCCGATCGCGAACGAGCCCTGGAGCGTCAGGTTGAAGACGCTCATCGCGACCTCGAGCTGGGCCTTCGGGACGACCCGCGGGATCATCGAGCCCTCGGCCGGCGTAAGCGCGACGCTCATGAGGCTCACACCGAGATTGAGCGCAAGGACCAACGCGATGTTCATACCGGCGAGCGCCAGACCGGCGGTCAAGGCTGTCCGGATGACGTTCGGGACGATGAGCGCCCAGCGAAGGTCGAGGCGGTCCACGATGACGCCCGCGAACGGCGACAAGGCGATCTGCGGAAGGACGAAGGAGACGAGTAGCGCGCTGACGGCGCTGTTCGAGCGCGTCGACGAATACACCAGGACGGTCAGCGCGTAGAGCGCCATGTTGCCGCCGATCTGGTTCGCAGCCTGGATGAACCAGAGGCGCGCAAAGACCGGATCCCGGAGGATGCTGCGAGCGCCGGCGACCTCGATCGTCACGGAGCGCGAGTCTAGGGGACCGGGCCTCTCCAGGGGAGGACCTCGGGCGCCGCCCCCCAGGCAAGCGCCCGAGCCCTCGCGACGGAGTTCGGTTCCGGCCCGCGGTCCCAAGGGAGGAGGATGGACCGCGGGCTTGCATGAGATATGGCGTTCGCAGAGGCCGAATCGTTCACTTTTCGGCGAAAGACGTGCGTCGTGCCCTAGGCGGCGAGTGCAACCGCTTCCGGTCCCTCCGCCGTGATCCGCCGGGCGCGCTCCTGGCGCAAGGCCGGCAGGTACAACGGAGCGGCGGCCGCGCAGATCACCCCGCCGAGGATCATCGCCGTCGAAACGCTCGTCCCGTCGGCGAGCGCCGCGAGGACGATGCCCCCGATGGCTGCCGCCGGCTGGCCGATCATCGAGTTCATGGAGAGCACCGTCGTCCGATGCGGGCCGTCGACCTGACGATGGAGCAAGGTCGTGTGCATCGGGTCGGAGGCGCCGTGGGCCGTGTAGCACGCGAGGTAGGCCGTGACGACACCGATGACGCCTGCGATCAGCCCCATCGCGACCACGGTGGCGCCCTGCACGACGCGGAGCAGCGCCGCCGAGCGCGCGACACCGATCCGTCGACTCACGAGGATGATGCCGGCGGCACCTGCTGCTGAGGCGAACCAGGCCGCGGACCCGACGGGCCCCATGATCGCGGCGGCCGAGTCGGTGCCACCGACGAGCTCGGAGAGGCGGATCGGGAACAGGCTCTCGAACGTCACCATCGCGAAGCCCCAGGACGCCTCGACGAGGATGAGCCCGAGCAGCACCCGTGAGGAGCGCAGGAGCCCGAGCCCTTGACCGATGATCGAGGGCACACTCCGGATCGATGCCGCGATCGCGTCGACGTTGCGCGGACGCGGCTCCTCCATCATCAACACGCCGATAGCGATCGGCTGGACGACGTGCAGGAGGAGCGCGACGATCAGGGGGAGGAGCAGGGGGTCGATCGCCGCGATCGGATGCAGTGCGACAAGGCCGCCGGACACCAGCGAGCCGACGGCGATCGCGATGCTTAGCACCGCTGAGGAGCGACCGAGGCTGTGCTCGATCTCGGCGTTCGGGTCCGCGGCGAGGGTCGCGTCGACGAACCACGCCTCGAGCGGTCCCGAATCGAGCGCGCGGTAGACGCCCTGCAGGACCATGGCGACGATGAACATGGCGGCCGAGTCGGCGACCGTGAACAGCGCCATCGACACGATCGCCACGCCCGACGCGATCAACAGGACCGGTCGCCGCCCGAGCGCATCGGACAGCCCGCCCGTCGGCAGCTCAAGGGCGAGGACGACCAGGCCCTGCGCAGCGAAGACGACGCCGATCTCCGTCAGCGACAGCCCGCGCGACAGCGGGACGAGCACGAAGATCGGCATCAGGAAGCCGACCGGCAGCCAGCGCAACGCGATCAGCGCCAGGAACCGGCGGCGGAGTGATCGGGGGTCGAGATCCGCGGTCATGCCGAGGCGTCCGAGCCGTCGGCTGCGACCACCGGGAACGTGTGGAAGTAGACGGCGACGCGGCGAGCCTGAGGATCGTCGGGGGAGGGGTCCCGATATCGACCGAGGAGGCTCATCAACTCGGCTTCGAACGCGCGGAGGTGCTCGGGCGAGACGCGGATCTCGGCATCGCCGGATTCGGCCGCATCGCGCCAATCGACCGACTCAGCGTCGGATGCGTCGAGCCAGCGCTCGTAGCGCTCGGCGAAGCCCTGGAAGTAGTGCCGGCGGAGCCAGGCGCTGGCGGCCTCGCCGTCCGGATCGCCAGCGACGTCGCGCTCGCGCCACTCGTGGCTCGCGGTGCTTGCTCGCCACCAGCGCTCGCGGCCACGACCGTCGTCGGTTTCCTCGACGAGGCCGACCGATGCGAGCTTTCGCAGGTGATAGCTGGTCGCACCTGTGTTCGTGTCGAGCTCGCGGGCGAGGGAAGTGGCGGTCGCCGGTCCGTGGATCCGCAACGCGGTCAGTAGGCGGGATCGCAGGGGATGCGCGAGCACCCGCAGGGCCCGCGGATCCAGGTGGGTGGAGGTGGGTCGTTCGTCCATGACGCCGACGACCGTAGCATGCAAAACATTTATGCACAAGTATTGTGCAACTTCGCCTGGCGGCATCCATCTGAGGGCGGGTAGAGTGACCGGCCAATGATCCTGCGCATCGTCTTCGGCCGATTCCCGACCGACCTCGACGCGAACGCTCTCGTCGACGCCCGAGGCGGCCTGGCTCGCGCCGCGCTTGACGTCCCCGGTCTCGAGAGCCTGATCGTCGGTGCGCGACGCTCGGCGGTACCGGGGGACCACGCAGTCGAGGCAGCGATCGTGTCCGTGTGGACGGACGCGACGCTGATGGCGCGCGCCACCGACGTCGCCGAACAGGACCGGTTCCTCGCCACGAGGCTCCAGCTGCCGCTCCAGGTGGACGCGGCCGTGCACTATGAGATCGTCGGGCGAACGTTCGCCGCGCTTCCGCCCGAGGACACCGTGTACCTGCGGATCCTGACGATCCAGTCGCGCCCGAACGAGGAGGCACGGCTCGTCCAGACGCTGCGTGATCAGCAGCGTCGGTTCGTCGACCTTGGGCTCGTGGCGTCGCACCTGGGCCGCCGGGTCCTGGGTCGCG
Organism: Patescibacteria group bacterium; assembly: GCA_035606295.1. Lineage (GTDB taxonomy): Bacteria > Chloroflexota > Limnocylindria > Limnocylindrales > CSP1-4 > SPCO01. The sequence continues at coordinate 14,100 of DATNFQ010000238.1, read as the reverse complement.
AATGCGAGGCGGTGACCGTCGGGGTGTGGCCGGACCTCGGCACGATCCGGCGGGCGACGGGTGGTCGACCCGAGCGGCCGCTCTTCGAGCAGGACCTGGCGGACTGGGTCGACCGCATCCACCTGGAGACGTACGACGGCATCGAGATCGCGCCTCGGTTGCCGGCGGTCAGCGGGCCACCGATCTACGTCATCGATGAGCACCTGCGGATCGTCGACATCACGGCGAGCGCGGCAGCCACGATCGGCTGGCCCGCCGAGGACCTCGTCGGGAAGTCGGTGCGCGAGATCTCGCTGACCGACTCCGCCACCGCCACCGAGGCGTGGGAGGCACTCATGCATCAGGGCGTGGCGGCCGGTGAGACCTCCTACCTCGTGCCGGACTCGGGCGCCGTCTTCCTCCGCTACATCGCGCAACGGGACATGCCGATCCCCGGTCGCCACACCGTGCTCGTCCATCGCTGGCACGAGCCGGCGCCCACAGAGGTGGACCTCGCGCGAGCGGTGCAAGAGGCCTTCCCGTTGCGGAGTCAGGCGACTGGGTCGCACCACGCCGACGAGAGCGGCGCCGGGGGCCCGCCGGCGTCGGCGCAGGGGGCGTCGTAGGGTCCTCGACAGCCTTCGTGAGGGGGCGTTTCTCCGAATCGCGCCATACTGGCGCGCACCCCATGAGCCCCGTCGCATCTCGCCGTTCCCGTCGAACCGTCGCCTCGGCCGCACTCATCGGGCTCGCCGTCATCGCCGCGGCGTGCACGCCGAACGAAGGGCCGTCGACGCCGACCGTGGCTCCCACCCTCGCCGCGGCGCGACCGACCCCTGCGTCCGCGCGATACGTCGCCACTGTGGCGAGGACGTGAGACGGGGCGCGATCCTCGGGCTGATCGCCATCCTCGCCGGCGCCTGCGGGCCGATGACGCCGACACCGTCGTCTCCTCCCGCTACGGAATTGGCCATCGCCCCGACATCGACCGCGCAGGCGAGTCCCATCTCGGTCCCGAAGCACGAGGTCTACGGGTTCGTGCCGTACTGGGAGATGGACGACACGATCGCCACCCACGTCGGCGCGACCGACCTCACGACGCTCGGTCTGTTCTCGGTGACGCACAAGCGCAACGGCACGCTCGACCCGCAGACCGGGCTGAGCCGGATCCGCGGCCCGATCGGGCAGTCCATGATCCGCGCCGCGCATGACCGTGGGACGCGCGTCGAGATCGTCTACACGAGCTTCGGAACGACCAAGAACCGCCGCTTCTATGACGATCCCAAGGCGCAGGATCGCTGGATCGAGGCGCTGGTCGGGTTGGTGCAGGAGCTCGGCATCGACGGCATCAACGTCGATGTCGAGGCGATCCCGATCGATCTCGTGCCGGCGTACGGCGCGTTCGTGGGTCGCTTGCGGACGGCGCTCCGCGACCACCTGCCCGATGCGCAGCTTTCCGTCGCGACGCAGGGCAACGAGACCGGCGCCGCGATGGCCACGGTCGCCGCGAACGCCGGCGCGGACCGGATCTTCCTGATGGGATACGACTACCGGACCGCGGGCACCGAGCCCGGGGCGTCGGCGCCGATCGATCGGATGGACGGCCGGGAGAAGGATCTCGTGTGGTCGCTCGACCTGTACGCGACGCTCGGTGTGCCGTCCGACAAGCTGCTCCTCGGGTTGCCGCTCTACGGGGTGATGTGGCCCGTGATCGGGCCGGGCTTCCTGGCACCGTCGAGCGGGCGGGGCGACGCTTGGGTGCCGCGCCGGAACCTGCGGGTGTTCGAGGATCCGTCCTTCGCGCCGACGTTCGAGCCGACGGAGAGCGTCGAGTTCTACACGGTGCCGACCGCGTTCGCGAGCCCGGATCCGTCGAGCGAGGTCGGCGGCACCTCTCCGGCGGCGAGCCCGGAGCCGGTCGCCTGGGATGCTGTCTACTACGACTCGCCGCGGAGCCTGACGCCGAAGCTGCGCCTGGCCGACGAGCGTGGGCTGGCGGGCGCTGGGTTCTGGGCGATCGGGTATGAGCGCGGGCTGCCGGGGTACACGGAGATGATCGCGGCGTTCCGAGCCGGGAAACTGCCCCCCGAGTGACGACGGTGGCGGCGTCCCCCGTGCTCAGCAGGCGACGGCTCGGCCGGGCGACGCTCGCCCGGCAGTCGCTCCTCGACGCTTCGAACGCCGACGTGGTCGCAGCGCTCGAGGCCACCGGTGGGCTGCAGGCGCAGGAACCGGCGTCGCCGTACATCGCGCTCTGGGCGCGACTGGCCGCCTTCGAGCCGGGAACACTGGACCGGGCGCTCGCCGAACGGCGGCTCGTGAAGGGCACGCTCATGCGCCGCACCGTCCATATCGTGTCCGCCGCGGACTACCGGGCGCTGTGGTCAGCGACGCAGGGTCCGCTGGAACGGGCTCGCCGGACGGATCGACGCGACGTCCCGGACCCCTCGGAGGTGCGCGATCTGCGCCGGTTCGGGGCGGACTTCGCCTCCCAACCACGGAGTCTCCCGGAGTTGCGCGACGCGATCGGTGAGCGCGACGGTCGCTCGGCCGACGAACGCGTCTGGTGGCTCCGGCGGGTCCACCCACTCGTCCATGTGCCTGATGACGCCCCATGGTCGTTCGGGCGACGGCCGCTCCTGGTCGATGCGGACGCTTGGCTCGGACCAGGCGAATGGCCGGATCCGATCGGCGCGATGGAGCTGCTGGTGCGCCGGTATCTGGGTGCGTTCGGGCCGGCGACCATCGCCGACATCGCCCGCTGGGCAGGCATGACCGTCGCCGCTGTCCGGCCTGGAGTCGAGGCGGTCGACGATGCCGGCGACCTCCGCACATACCGCGATGAGGCCGGTCGCGTTCTCGCGGATCTCGCGGGCGCCGCGCTTCCCGATGAGGATGTCCCGGCCCCGCCCCGGCTCCTGCCGATGTGGGACAGCGCGGTCCTCGCGCATGACGATCGGACACGGATCATCAGCGACGAGGATCGGGCGAGGATCATCGCCCGCAACGGCGATACGCTCGCGTCGCTCTTCGTCGACGGCGTCGTCGCTGGTCGCTGGTGGGCGGTCGTGGATGGCGCTCGTACGAGGATCGAGCTCGAGCCGTTCCGTCGGCTTGCCACTCCCGACCGCATCGTGCTCGAGGAGCTCGCGGACCGACTCGCGCGGTTCGTCGAGCCACTCGAACCGTCGGTCTACGCTCGATACAGGCGCTGGAGGAAGGACGACGCATGACATCGATCGAAGAGCATGTCCGCGCGGCGGTCCGGCTCGCGGCCCGGAACGTCGAGGCCGGCCGATCGCCGTTCGCCGCCCTTGTCGTGGCGGACGGTGGGGCAGGGGAGGTGCTTGCGACGGGCGTCAATGCCACCCACCGCGACACGGATCCGACCGCGCACGGCGAGGTCGAGGCCATCAAGGCGGCGTGCCGCCGGCTCGGCACGTTCGACCTGAACGACGCGATCGTCGTCTCGAGCTGCGAGCCCTGCCCGATCTGCCAGGCCACGGCCGCGATGACCGGCATCGCCCGGATCGCCTACGCCGCGACGCGGGCGCAGGCGGCCGCGGCCGGCTTCGGTTTCAGCGACGTCGTGGCCAGCCGACTCGCCGACATCGATGGCGTGCTGGTCGGGCTCGAACACATCGATGTGGACACCGCCGACGAACCCTTCGAGGCCTGGCGCCGGGCCGGTCCGCCGGCGGACATGCGCCCGCGACCGATCCACGAGCTTCGTGTCGCCGTCACGGCTCCGGACCACGGCGCGGCCTTGGCCTTCTACCGGGATGTCCTTGGCCTGCGGCAGCTCGCGGACTGGACGTCACCGGATGGCAAGGTCGTGGTCCTCGACGGAGGCCGTGCGACGCTCGAACTGATCGACGAGGCCCAGGCGAGCTACATCGACCGGGTGGAGGTGGGCAGGCGGGTCGCCGGTCCGATCCGGCTGGCGCTGTCGGTCGACGACTCCGCGGCGCTCGCCGAGCGTGCGAGGGCGAACGGTGCCGTCCTGCTGGGAACCGGCCCGGTCGAGACGCCATGGGGTGACCGGAACGTCCGGCTATCAGCCCCCGCGGATCTGCAGCTGACCCTCTTCTCGTCGGTGGACTGAAGAGCGGCTAGGTCTCGACCTGTGGCGCGACCTCGCGGGCGAACCGATCCATCAGGCTGACCAGCTCGTCGGGTGCGGTGGCGTCGAACCAGACGGCGAGGTGATCCACGCCGAGACCGGCGAACGCGCGGATCTCGGCGACCATCTCATCGACCGTGCCACGGATCGCGTAATGGTTCGTCGTCGCTTCGCCGAACTCGGTCCACGCGCGCGCTGTCAGGCGCGGCATCGGGCGACCCGCGGCTTCAGCAGCGGCGCCGATGACCGGCACCCGTTCGGCGTACTTCGCAGCGCTCGTCGCGCTCGAGTGGTACCAGTCGCCTCTCGTGCCCGCTCGCCTGAGCGCGGTCTCCGCCCGCCCGCCGACCGCGATCGGCAGGGACGCACCCTGTGCGGGAAGCGGCGCGAACACGTAATCGTCGGACTGGTGGAATCGACCGTCGAACGGCTCGCGCGAGCCGGACCAGAGGTGGCGCCACAGGTCGATGGTCTCGTCGAGGTAGGCGCCGCGGACGTGGAACCGATCCGCCATCCCGAGGTTGGCGAACTCCTCCTCGTTCCAACCCGCCCCGACGCCCGCGATCAGCCGACCACCGCTCAGCGCGTCGATCGAGGCCAGTTCCTTCGCTAGTACGACCGCATTGCGCTGCGGGACCACGATCACGCTCGTCCCGAGCTTGAGCTCCGGGAAACGGGCGCCGATCCAGGCCAGGACCTCGATCGCGTCGTAGTTCGTCCCGTAGTCGTCGGCGGCTGACGACGGCACGAGGACGTGGTCGGTCGTCCACACGGTCGACCAGCCCAGGCGCTGGGCGGTCTCGGCGCCGGCTTCCATGCCTTCGCCGGAGGCGCCGTCGCGGAAGTTCGGGAGACAGAGTCCATAGTCCATGGCACGAATGCTAGGTGCTGTGGGCTTGGTGCGGTTGGCGGTCGGCGCCGCGGATCGCCGACTGCAACGTGGGTTTGGGTTGACCGGCCATGGCGCCACCTCCCCCGTAAGTACACCGCTGCTGGAATCGATCTCGTACACCGATCCTACTGACCGGAGGCCGAGATGGATGCCCTGACCCTGCTCAAGGACGACCACCAGAAGATGCGCAAGCTCCTCAACGAGCTCGAGTCGACGACCGAACGAGGCGTCAAGACCCGTGAGGACCTCTACGCCCGGATCAAGAGCGAACTCACGGTCCACGAGATCATCGAGGAGGAGATCTTCTATCCGGCCCTCAAGGACCACCCGAAGGCCAAGGACATCGTCCTCGAGGCCTACGAGGAGCACCACGTCGTCGACACGGTCATGGCCGAGCTCGACCGCCTGCCGGTCGATGACGAAACCTGGGGCGCCAAGGCGAAGGTGATGCAGGAGAACGTCGAACACCACATGGGCGAGGAAGAGGGCGAGATGTTCCAGAAGGCTCGCCAGGTCTTCGACAAGGACGAGCTCGAGCTACTCGGCACGCGCATGGAGCGGCGCAAGACCGAGGCGCAGGAGGGACTGCAGGTCCCCGCCGGCCGCTGACTCCGCGGTCTTTCCGACGGGCTCCGCGCCAGGCTGCCGGACATGGAGGAGCCCGGCCCAGATTCGGGGCCGGGCTCAGGTCGACGATCAGGGCGGGGAGGCCGATAGACACGATCGCCGCCGGACCGAAACGTTATGCCCGCGCGTCGACGGCGATGTCGACGCCGGCCCGTCCGACCTTGCAGATGCGTAACGCGACATGAGTCCGAACGCCGCAGAACGTGCATTCATCCGGACCCGGGCGCGGGCCGCTGACTGCCGTCGATGCGAGCTCTGGGAACGGGCGACCCAGACGGTGTTCGGGGAGGGCCCGGTGCCGTCGCCGCTGATGCTCGTCGGCGAGCAGCCGGGCGACAAGGAGGACATCGAGGGCCACCCGTTCGTCGGCCCGGCGGGCGGGATCCTTGCGGACGCCCTGGAGGTCGCCGGCCTCGACCGAGAGGCCGCGTTCGTCACGAACGTCGTCAAGCATTTCCGTTGGCGCCCCAGCCCGAACGGCAAGCGGCGTCTCCACGAGAGGCCGACTCGCGCGAACGTGACGGCGTGCCACGTCTGGATCGAGCGGGAGCTCGAACTGGTCCACCCCCAGGTGCTCGTCGCGATGGGGGCGACGGCGACCGAGGCGCTCTACGGGAAGGGGCTATCCGTCACCCGCGATCACGGCCGGCCGATCGCGTCACCGCTCGCACCCACGGCGCTCGTCACCATCCACCCATCGGCCGTGCTGCGGGCACGGGACGACCGGGACGAGATGTTCGACGGGCTCGTCGCGGATCTGCGGATCGCGGCGAAGGCGCTGGCCGCGACTCGTTAGGGGACTTCGGCCAGGCCGAGCAACCTCCGAGCGTTCGCGCCGTAGACCTTGCGTAGCACTTCGGGTGGCAGGTCGATCCCGTGGATCTGCCATCGACCCTGGGCCGGCACCTGGTCGCCGCCATAGTCGAACGATTCGTCGCGCGTCTCCAGGAAGCGATACCAGCGGCGGTACTCGCCCGGATCGGGATCGCCGTCCGTGCCGAACACGATCCGGTCTTGATGCCGGATCATGAACTCCCGTGCCGTGTATGGCTGCCGTCCAAGCTCACCGAGGCGAGCTGCCAGGTCGACAGCGTAGTTCGGAAGGTCGTCGAGCATCGCCGACACCCAGTCCAGGTCCTCGGCTGCGCAGCCGACATGGGCACCGATGAACGTCGTCGTCGGATGCCGTTCGACCACGCGTCGAAAGGCGGCCATGATCTCGTCGAAAGGCGGGTAGCCCGGATCGTCGGACCCAGCGCTCGGCCGCCGAGGCGGCCAGAAATGCCAATCGGGATGCTCGACGAGCTCCTCGTACCGCTCGTTGGCGGCGTCGAGCGGCTCGAAGAACGCGATCGGGTCGCCGACGTGGATGAGGATCGGCAGGCCGAGTCGACCGGCCGTCGACCAGAGCGGATCGAGGCGGGGATCGTCGACCGCGACGAGGCGTCCCTGCGAGTCGCGCGCACGCAATCCGAGCAGCTTCCAGACCTTCAGCCCTCGTGCGCCGGCGTTCGCCGCCGCGCGAAACCGAGCGGCTTCTCGTTCGCCGAACTCGTCGTCGACGGCGAATCGGTCGTAGTCGACGCCCGCGAACACGATGACGCGATCTGCGGCGGGTGCGAAGTGGTCGATCTCGGCTCGCAGGCGCGTGTCCCAGCCGCCGTCGAGGTCGACGATCGTTCGGACGCCCACGGCGTCCAGTACGTCGAGGAGCTCGCCGACCGGCCGCTCGAACCAGCCTCCGCCGAACGGTGTGGGGCCGAGGTGCGCATGTGCGTCTACGACCGGGAACGCGGGCCTCTCGACCGGGTTGACCGGCCGCCTGAGCATCGAACGCGGCGCATACTCGCTGAGTCGCAGGTCGCCGGTCACCCCTTCAGGCCGGTCAGGGCGATCCCGCGCACGAAGTACTTCTGCGCGATGACGAACAGGATGATCATCGGCAGGAGGCTGACCATGGCCCCGGCCATCATCTCCGGCCACTTCCCGACGAATTGGCCCTCGAAGAACGCCAGTCCGACGGTCGTCGTGTACTGGTCGATGTGGCGGAGGTAGATCAACGGGTTGATCAGGTCGTTCCACGACCACATGAACTCGAAGATCGCCAGCGTCGCGATCGCGGGCCGAGCGAGGGGCAGATAGACGCGCCGAAAGATCTGCCAGTGGTTCGCGCCGTCGATACGGGCCGCGTCGGCCAGCTCGACGGGGATCGCAAGGAAGAACTGCCGGAGAAGGAAGATCCCGAACGCCCCGCCGAGGAACGCGCCCACCCATAGCGGTTCCTGGGTGCCGATGAAGTTGCCGCTCTCGCTCGCGGGGTGCGGCAGGTTGCGCCACAGGATGAAGTTGGGAACGAGCACCACCTGGAACGGGATGATGAGCGTCGCGAGCAGGACCCCGAAGATCACGCCCCGCCCCCGGAAGGGGATGACCGCGAAAGCGTAGGCCGCCATCGAACACGCGATGACCTGGCCGATGGTGTTCAGCGAGGCCAGCTTGACCGAGTTCAGGAAGAAGTTCCCGAAGGTCACGTCGCCGAACGCGTTCCACATGGTCGCGTAGTTATCCCAATGCGGCCCGCTCGGCAGCGATAGCGGCGCCGCCGAAAAGACCTCCGCCCGGGTCTTGAGCGACGTCAGGAACATCCAGAAGAACGGGATCATCATCAGGAGCCCGCCCGCGACCAGGACGGCATAGAGCGACACCCGCCGGGCGATCCTCCCAGCCCGCCGCGAGGCCGACTGCCCTGCGTAACGTTCTGCCGCGAAGGGGCGGGCCGCGTCCACCCGCTCCGTCTTCACTGGTAGTGGACCCACCGGTTCTGCGACCGGAAATAGATGAACGTGAGGACCGCGACGATGAGGAACAGGATCCACGACGCGGCGCTTGCGTAGCCCATCTTGAAGTTGCGGAATCCGGCCTCATAGATGAAATAGACCATCGTGATCGTCGCGCTCGTCGGTTTCCCTGGGTTGGCCAGCACGAAGACCTGATCAAAGACCTGCACCGAGCCGATCAGGCTCAAGAGTCCCGTGAAGAAGAGGCTCGGTGTGAGCAGCGGCAGCGTCACGTAACGTAGCCGCGCCCAGCGGCCTGCGCCGTCGACACTCGCGGCGTCGTAGTACGACGACGGGATCGCCTGGAGGCCGGCGAGAAAGATGATGGTGTTGGCCGGGAGGCCCTGCCAGACCGACATCCCGATGATCGCCGGCATCGCCCAGAACGGGTCGGCGACCCATCGCTGCGGCGGTACCCCGAATGCCCCGAGGAGCTGGTTGAGCAATCCGCTCGACGGGCTGTAGATCCACGACCAAACGAGCCCGATCGCGATCGTCGAGGTCACGATCGGCAGGAAGTACATCGTGCGGATCCACGAGATCCCTGAGATCGCCTGGTTGAGTGCGAGCGCCAGACCGAGCGAGAGGGCCATGCCCAAGGGGACCGACACGATCGTGTAGAACGCCGTGTTCCTGAACGCCGTGAGGAAGCGCGGGTCATTCAGCAGCTTCGTGTAGTTGTCGAAGCCAGCGGGGTCCGGCGCGGTGAGCAGATCCCAGTGGGTCAAGCTGATCGCGAACGTGGCGACGATCGGCGCCGCCGATAGCAGCACCAGCCCCACGACAGCCGGGCCGATGAATAGCCAGGCCCACTTCTCCTCGCCGGCGCGTGGGCCGCGCGGCCGCCCGCCGCGGATGCGACTGAAGCGCAGGCCGATCCAGCCCGAGCCGTATGTGGGGCGGCGGGCGTCGTCGGTCATCCTGCGCCTACCCGGATCGGGTCCTGTGGCGGGCGGCTTCGTTCATCGAGGTATCACTGGTTGTCGGCAAGGATCTGGTTCAGCTGGGGATTGACCGCCGCTATCGCCTCTTTCGCGGTCTTGTTCGGCGCGTTGAAGACGTTCTCGTCGAGCTCGGTCTGCAACGTCGTGTTGAAGTCGTTGTAGCCCTTGAACGACGGCTTGAGGTGGGCGTACCCGAGCGCATCTGCGAAGACCTGCGCACCGTCGAAGGCGCTGGCATACGTGGTGCTGAGGATCTGCTTGTTCACGGGGACGGATGCCTTGAGCGCCATGATCTTCTCTTGAGCGACCGGGCTCGCGAGGTACTTCACCAGCGCCCACGCGGCGTCAGGTGACTTGGTGCCCTTGTAGACGACCGCGCCCGTCGGGTTCACGGACGTCGCCTGACTGGCTGGTCCCTTCGGCAATGGGGCGATGCCGAACTGCAGGCCGGCGGCCTCGTGTGTCGCCACGAGCCACGAGCCATTGATCTCCATCGCTGCCTTGCCCTGCTCGAACGCGTCGCCGGTCTCGGCGAAGATGGCGGGGTCGGGCGAAACTTTGTCCTTCCAGATCAGGTCCTGGAGGAACTGGATGCCCTGCGCTGCCTGGTCGGTATCGAGCGCCGACTTCGTGCCATCGGCGGACAGGATGTCGCCGCCGGCTTGCCAGACGAACGACGACCAGGCGTTCTCCATGTCGGTCGTCTCCGTGTAGACCCCCCACTGGTCGGGCGTACCGTCACCGTTGGTGTCCTTGGTCAGCTGCTTGGCGACCTCGACGAGTTTCGCCCAGTCCCAGGTGCCGTCGGGGTAGGCGATCGAGGCCGCGTCGAACATGGTCTTGTTGTAGTAAAGGGCGATGACGTTGAGGTCCCGCGGCAGCCCAAACTGGGCACCATCGGCAGTGGTGAAGTCCTTGACAGCGTTAGCGTCGAGCTGGCCGAGGTCGTAACTCTCGCCCTGGATGTACGGCGTGAGATCGAGCAGGACATCGCGTGTCTGGTAATCCGGTCCGAGCGGCCCGTCCATCGCGAAGACGTCCGGCGCTGCCCCGCCGGCGAGACCGGTCTGGAGCTTGTCCCAGTACGGCTCCCAGTCGGAGACCGTCACGTTGACCTTGATCGTCGGGTTCGCGGCGGTGAATGCCTCGACGACCGCCTGTTGATTCTTGATCTCGGCGGGGTCGCCCCAGATCGAGTACTCGAGGGACGCCGGCGGCCCCGAGTAGCCAGTGTCGGCGCTGCCGGAGGGCGATCCGGATGGAGCCGAAACAGATGCCGATGCCGAGCCCGCTGCGGACACGGCAGGCGATCCTGTCGCGCTTCCGCCGCAGGCGGCTGCGATGAGCGCGATCACAGCCATGGTGGCGCCAGGCAAGGGCGTTCGCGGCGATCTCTTGAACGTGCCCATCGATGCTCCTCCTATGCGTTCCAATGCCCTAGTCACCTGTGAGTGCGGGTGATCGGCCGCCGAGCCAGGCTGGCAGCCACTCGGCTTCGGCCTTGATGAGCTCATCGGTCATGCGCCAGGTGTCGTCGAGGGTGAGGCGCGCCTGGACGATCGGGTCCTGCATCACGGCGTGGTAGATCGCGTCGCGGTCCTGTTCGAGGACCGCCGTCACCGTCAGCCCCTGGGCGTCGACGGCGGGATGGATGTACGCGGCGAGCTGCGGAGGTAGCGCTCCTGTCGGAAGCGGTCGGAGGCCCGAGGCGTCAACGAGGCATGGGACCTCGACGCATGCGTCCGCTGCGAGGTTCGGGATCAGCGCGCCATCGTTCGGGACGTTGCCGACGATCCGCGCCTGCTCGCCGGTGATGATCGAGTGGATGATCACCGCCGCGTACTCGCCGCTCCGCTCGATCTCGAACGGCTCGCCGGCCGCGAGCTTCCGCTTCGTCTCGTCGAACTCGTCGAGGTTCCGCGCGACGCGGCTGAGGTACTCGCCGATCGGGATGTGGAACCGTTCGACCTGATCCTTCGGGATGAACCAGGGGTTGTATTCGGCGTGATGCTCCGACGACTCCGTCGGGTAGAAGCCAAGACGCCTGTAGAGCTCGGCACGGACGAGGTCGTCGTCCGGGATGCGGCCTTCGCGGACCGCGGCATCGAGGCGCGGATAGAGATCCTGGCCGCCGTGCTCGAGCCGAAGCAGGAACGCGAGGTGATTCACCCCGGCCGAGGTGTGGTCGATCTCAGCGAACGGTACGTCGATGTACTCGGCGATCGAATGGACGGTCCAGTAGACCGAGTGGCATAGCCCGACGGTCTTCAGCTCGCTCCTCGAGGTGACCGCCCAGATGATCATCGACATCGGGTTCGTGTAATTGAGGAACCAGGCGTTGGGGCAGAGCTCCTCCATGTCGCGAACGATGTCGAGGATCACCGGGATCGAACGCAGGCCGCGCATCACGCCGCCGACGTTGATCGTGTCGTTGATCGTGTATCCCAGGCCGTAGCGGCCCGGGATCTCGAAGTCGAGCTGCGTCGCGCGGGCACCACCGACCTGGATCGTGTCGATGACGAAGTCGGCGCCCGTCAGCGCCGCGCGTCGATCGAGGTGGGCCTCGACCCTCGGCCCCGCGCCGAGCACACCCGCGGTCCAGTGAGTCATCCGCTCAGCGGTCGCGAGCCGATCGGCATCGATGTCGTGGAGGACGATGGTCGCGTCGGCGAGCTCCGGGTAGGTCAGGATGTCGCCGAGCAGGTTGCGCGTGAACTCGACGCTGCCCGCGCCGACGAGGACGATGCGCGTCACCCTCGACCTCCGGCTCCGATGACATGGGTCAGGCCCTGGCTCCGATAGCGCTCCGTCCATCCGGGCTCGTCCGGATCGATGCCGCGGGCCCGTGCCATGGCGTCAGCGAGAAGCACGAGCGGAGGCAGCGTGTCGAGGCTCGCGAGATCCTCCGTGGCCGTGGCGGAGATCGGGAGGTGGTCGGTGCCTTCGATGATCGGCTCAGGCGCGATCTCGACGACACGCGCCCCCCATCTGAGGCAGTGCTTGGCGAGCTCGATGACCGCCTCGCGGCCAGCGCCGGGTGGTGCGAGAGCGATCACCGTCGATGTCGCGTCGATCAACGTCGCGGCGCCCGACGCCATCTCCCACGATTCGGCGCCTTCGGCGTGGATGAGCGCAGTCTCCTTGAGCTTCAACGCGCCCTCGAGGGCTGCGACATGGCCTCCGCCACTACCGACGACGAAGATATGGCGGGCGCTCGCGAGCTCGGCCGCGAGGGCATCGACGGCGGGCTCGGCAGCCGTGATCGCGATCTCGGCAGCAGCGGCGGCTGTGCCCAGTGCGCCCGTGATGGCTTCGCCCTCGTCATCAGGAAGCAGGCCCGCAACGAACAGGATCGCCGCCGTCAGCGTCGACGCGAACGTCTTCGTCATCACGGGGACGGAGCTCGGGCCACCAGCCGACATGATCACGTAGTCGGCGAGTCCGGTCAGTGAGGAGCCCGGGTTGTGGACGATCGCCACGGTCGGGATCCGGCCTCGAAGCGACTCCGTGACCGCAAGGACGTCGCGGAACTCACCGGATGCGCTGATGCCGACGACCGCGTCATCCTGGCCAAGGACAGGCTGGTAGTGGCGGAACTCGCCGGCGGTCATCGCGAATACGAGTGGGTCGTCGACACGCGCGTGGCGACGATGCACGAGCGCCGCGGCAAGTGACGAGTGATAGGACGTCCCGTTGCCGATCACGTACACGCGCCGGACACCCTGCGTCAGGAGCGTCCCCGCCACCTCGAGCGCGTGTTCACGCGAAGCCACGATCGTCGCGCGGATCGCCTCGGGCTCGTCCCGGATCTCGGTCGTGATCCGACTGGTCACGAGGCTCCCTCTGGGCCGGCGACGATGACTTCGACTCCGCGCGCTCGCAGCGCGTCGATCGTTTCGGACCGCGCCGTGTCGTTGGTCACGATGGTGTCGACTTCGTCGAGCCCGAAGACGTATGCCGGAGCCACGAGATCGAACTTGCGCGCGTCGGCGAGGACGACGCAGCGCCTGGCCATACGGCGGAGCGCTCGATCCGACACGATCTCCGGGACCGAGTCGTTCATCAGGCCGTGCTCGAGACTGATCGCGCCGATGCCGACGAACAACGTGTCCGCCCGCAGCTCGCGAGATGCCATCTCCGTCAGGTGACCAAGCATGCTGTGCATTCCCGGCCGGATGGCGCCGCCGAGGACGATCAGGTCGATGCCGGGACGATCCACCAGCGTCCACGCCACATCGAGCGCATTCGTGATGACGGTCAGGTCGTCACGGTCGACCAGGTGACGCGCGAAGGCGAGGGTCGTCGATCCACTCGCGACGACGATGGTCGACCCGTCGAGGACGAGTTCCGCGGCGCGTGCTGCGATCCGTTCCTTCGCGGCGGCGGCGGGGTCGATGATGTCGGCCAGCCGCGGCCCGGGGATGGTCGCGCCGCCGTACGTCCGGACGACGCGCCCGCCATGCGAAAGGCGCTGGAGGTCACGCCTGATGGTCGATGTCGTGACCCCGACCTCACTGGCCAGATCCTCGACAGACGCTCGCCCGCGCGCTCGGAGCAGGGACAGGACGCGGTCCTCGCGCTCGGCGGCTCGCACCGGCCGATCGTGGTCCGCATTGCGCGAAGTGTCAAGCCATCCTGCGCGAACTGCGCAGGATGTATCCAATGGCGCGCGTTTCGCGTTGCGTGCTGCGCACCAGC